>JBJKSY010000081.1:0-16363 GCA_046703645.1 Cyclobacteriaceae bacterium | reverse complement strand
ATTCAAAATATTTAAAAATAACCGTGTATAGTAATAATATCCCCTTTTTTAAGGGTGATTTTTACAATTATTTCAACCCGAAGTCAGTGCGTCAATCAGCCGGTTTTATTTCCCGGTTAATTAATATGGGCGATCAACCCCATAGCCACAAACGAATTTATTCGAACAAAAATTCTCAATTGAATTGACGTCAAATTGTTAATAACCGGTTGATAACCAGGTTAACAAATTGTTGAATACTCCCTGTTTAAAACCTTGCGTCATGCAGATTCAACCCATACCTTTACTTCACCAAGTTGATCTTTGAACATTTGATCCAGTGCTTACGGCGAACAAAATCCTGGGTTCACGGATCCAGGGAACAAAAAACCGTAGGAAACGGGTTGGTCCTGACGGGGATCTTCGGATTCAGGTGAGCGACCGAAACTCAGACAATAAACTCCGGTTTATTTCCTGATTTCACTTGCGCAAACGAGAACATGGGGTTGCACGGGCACTACGGTGACCGGCAACGAAGCGGGAAAAGTTCAATTTATTTGAGTTCTTTCCCGCTTCTTTTTTTATAGCAGGTCTTTATATTCATATTTTTCCTGTGCACGGGGTAAGTTACCGATACCATTCCTGCCTTTAAGTACTCCTACAGTATATGCCTCCAGCAACGAATCATTCAAGGGGTTCAATAGTTGGCTGAATTCTTCCTGCTCTGTTTTTGTTTCAGTTTTAAGGTTCAGCCATTGGTCTTCGGCCCCTTCCGTGAGAATAACCGGCATCCGGGGTCCTTCACTCGCCTTTGGCCTGTTGTGTATATCAGTCATTAAATTATTGGCCCGGGTGGTAACAATGGAAAAAGTATTCCTGTAAATTCCGCCTTCTTTATTAAACCAGGTATCCCAGATACCCCCAAGGATCATGGGATCTCCATTCTTAAACCTGATAAAGAAAGGAAATGACTTATTATTTTTCCAATGATATTCATAAAATCCGTCTGTGATCACCAGGCATCTTCTGTTCCTGGCAGCATTTTTAAAAGAAGGCTTGTCAAACATCTCCTCTCCCCTTGCATTCAACGTCCTGCGGGAAAGTTCCACGGCCTGTATTGAGTTTTTGACCCAAAAAGGAATTAACCCCCAGGCAAATAACTGGATTTTTCCCGGTTCAACATTGGTAATTACGGGCACATCAGGGTGATCGAATCCCGTGATGTAAAATGTGGGAGACGCCTTCTTAAAAAGCTCATTAAGGGATTTTTCCAGATCAGGAATATCATGTTTGTCACCTAACCTTCTGGCATATTCCATCTTTTTTTTAGTCAGGTATGCAATGTTATAGCACATATAAACGATTCACAGGTTATTCCAGTGTAAAATTGTACTCCTGCACCATCCTGTTGTCAGGGGAAAAGATCTCCATGGTATATTGCCCCTTTCCACGATCTGAAAAAGCAGCATTGAATTTACTGCCGGGTGCTATTACAGGCAATGTCTGAACTTCACCCGAATCCACCTTATCCTGATATACAAGCCTGGAATAATACCTTATCAGGGGATATGAAGGTATTCCATTATGGTTGATCCCGGTTATCAATATTTTATTTCCGGAAACTGCAGCATGAAAATCACGGACCGGTGAAAAAAGACTTTTAAGAGTATCGTAGGAAGGTTTCCTGTTGCCGTCAATATCCGTAATTCCATGAACTCTTTCCCTGGCCTTGCCGGATCCCATTTCCCCGATATGTGTCCGGTAATCATTAAGACAGAAATAAATAACTCCCCCGATGTAATTCAATGAATCATATAATTTTGTATGGAAGATCATATGAGATATCCTTCTCGGATCCCCTCCTTTGAAAACAGGCTCACATAACCCGTATTCGGAAATCACAAGGCATTTATCCGGATTTTTTTCATGAATTGTTGAGAGAATTTCCCGGTCATCGGAATCCCTGTATGGAGGGTTTCCCATCGCATACCAGAGTCCCGTATATTCGTTCCACATCATAATATCACCGGATGCTGTGGCGTCAAATCCAGGGGATTCATGTAACCTGTTGCTTACATAGTCTACCATACGGCTGGAATCAAGGCCCAGAACCATCCCACGTATCCTATTAATAAACTGATAGACTTTGGGGTTATCCGATGCCAGTTCATTTCCTATTCCCCAGGCAATTATGGAAGGATGATTGTAATGTGCATTGATCATTTCTTCAGCCTGCCGGGAAACTATTTCCCATGTGGTATCATTGAGATCACCCGGGCCGGGGCGGGCCCAAAGCGGCAATTCTTCCTGTACCAGGAGTCCATGCCTGTCGCACCAGTCAAGCACCCTGTCATCCTGCGGCCAATGAAACCTGGTTAATACGGCATTGGTTCCTTTCAGAAGTTCAAGCATTTTATAAAAAGAAACTGTATCCTCAGCCATGCCATGTATTGTATCTGAACCGGGCATCCATTCAAGTCCGGGAAGTCTCACCCTGTCTCCATTGAAAATCAGGTGAATCCCATTTGTATGAAGGTTTCTGAAACCAAAGGAGGAAATGAAATAATCAGTCAGGGACAGGTCTTTGCCCACGGCAAGCTTAATATCATATAAGGCAGGGTCGTCAAACCGCCAGAGTACCGGATCCCGGATATCCACCGAAAATGAAGCTTCGTAGTTTGAAACGGATAATTTTGTATTTCCTTTTGCCGCAACAAGGCCCTTGTGGCTTATATTATACCATACATCCAGGCTTTTCAGAGAGTTTAAATCTGTCGAATCCAGAACAATGCGTAAGTTGACGGTTCCTTTTCCGCGATCGTTATAAACAGGAGTTATAAATACATTATCGATGGAAGGTGATGCTGTTTTCACCAGATAAACATTTCTGATTATTCCTCCATCATTGGGCCAGTCAAAACTTTTTTCCATCGGAATGGCTTTGCGGCTATAAGCATTCGAGACAAGGAGGGTAATCCGGTTCATGGAATCATAAACTGCGTAAGGATTCAGGCAGACGTCGAACGGAGTATACCCGCATCCAGTCCTGCTCAGGATCCTATGGCCGTTCAGCCAGATAGTTACATCCCTGTAAACCGCATTGAACTTAAGTTTAACGAGCTTATTTTTCCAGGATACCGGCAGGTTGAATTTTTTCTGGTACCAGCCCCAACCGTAATAATCTTCGAGGCCGGGCATAACGTTCCATGTATGGGGAAGCAGTACAGTTCGACCTCCAGGCAGGTCCCCGGACGGAAATCCTTCTTTTATTCCCAGCTGAAGAGAATCGGGAACGAATTCCCATCGATCGTCAAAATTCAATGTTTCCCTCAGTTTTTCCCCTGATCGTCTCCCTGAACATGACAGGATCATCAGGCACAGCCCGTAAATAATGAATGGAAATTTTACCTGTATTTTAACTCCGGTCATTATATCCTTTGATTCCTTCAAAAAAACCTTTCATGACAGGCATATCCATGTCAATATCTCCGCACGGGTAAAATGGCTTAAGGAAATTGATTTCACGATGTTCCCAGTCAAGTTGCGTAAAGACTACCGGTATCCCTGCCTTATGTGCAATATAATAAAAACCTGTTTTCCATTTATCAACTTTTTTTCGTGTACCCTCAGGGGCAATGGCCAATATAAAATGTTCCCTTTCTTTAACCAGGGCAACGATCTGATCCACCAGATTATGATGTGATGAACGGTCGACAGGAATACCTCCCAACGCTTTGAAAATGTACCCGACAGGGAAACGGAACAGGGCATCTTTTCCCAGGAAGTTTGCCCTGAAACCCACCGAGCCCCTTGCCATAAGCCCTAAAAGGAAATCAAAGTTGCTGGTATGCGGCGCCACCGCTATAATAAATTTATTCAGTCCGGGGGGAACGGCATAATGAATTTTCCATCCTGATATTTTCAAAATTAAATTCCAAAAAATCTTCATAACCAGTGTACATTTTCCTTCAATCTCCCAGCAATTCTTTCAGCCGGGTCGACCCGCTCCTGCTTACGGGAAGCTTTTCCTGGTTCTTCATAACTGCCGTAAAAGCCGAGCGGTCATACATTTCCAATTGAATTAAAAAATCAATGTTAACGATATAGGATCTGTGAATCCTTACAAATTTTTCTGACGGCAGCGTTTCCTCAAAGAAAGTAAGGGTGGACTGTTTCAGGTATTTTTTTGTCAGGGTATGGAAGGAAACATAATCATCCTCAGCCATAAGATAAACAATTTCTTCCACAGGGATAACGACAATTTTTGACCCGTGCCTGACCAGAATTTTGTCCGTTTTTTTTCCACCCTGGTTTATAAGGTTTTTTATGTTTTCATCTGTATGGGGAGCCGGTTTTTCCATGAATTCGGCCAGGAACTTCCCGATCGCCTTTTCAAACCGGTCCCCATTATAGGGTTTAAGAAGGTAATCGATGGCATTTTTTTCAAATGCATCAACGGCATATTGATCAAAAGCGGTAGAGAATATGATATAAGGCATGGGATCATCGAGTAAATCAATCATTTCTAAACCCGAGATCTTCGGCATCTGGACATCGATGAAGATCAGATCGGGTTTCAATTCATTGATGATCTTGATCCCTTCAAATCCATTATCGGCTTCACCGGCAATTTCAAAATTTTTGTAGCGCGAAAGAAAATTCCTGATAAGCTGCCTTGCCAGGGGTTCATCATCGACAATAATTGTTCTTATCCTGTTCATCTCATATTATATCAGGCCGGAATTGTAAGACTCACAATAAATTCCTGGTTTTTCTCTTCAATGGTAATCAGGTCGGAACGGTTATATATCAAAGCCAGCCGGTCTTTTATATTTTTCAGCCCTATCTTTTTTCCGGTTGCGTGAGAAATTCCTTCAAAATTATTTTTTATGACTATCCGAAGAAAATCATTTTTATAATTAATTACAAGCTTGATCACCACCGGCTGGGAACTTTGCTGAACTCCGTGTTTTACGGCGTTTTCGAGCAATGGCTGGAACAGCATGTGAGGAATCATTTTCTCATTGCATTCGTTTTCCATTTCGATCACAAAATTAAGTTTGTTCCCAAACCGGATTTTTTCTATCTCAAGATAAAGTTTGGAAAAATCTATTTCTTCTCTTAGTGTGACCAGGTGCTTAGACGAACCGCTCAGGGTAGATCGCAGAAAATCCGAGAGTTTAACTACCATTTCCTGAGCCATGTCGGGATTAACCATGATCAGTGAATTGACGGAATTAAGACTGTTGAAGATAAAATGAGGGTTTATCTGCAACTTGAGGGCATTTAGCTCGGCCTCCTTCAACAAGGTGTTCACGCTGGCTTCTTTTTCAATCTTTTCGCGAAAATTCTGGTAGTAAATGATCAGGTAATTTACCAGGGCCATGATCACATAATAAAAAATGCCTATTAATATCCGGGAAGGCCAAGTGCTCTTCTGCAAATCCCTGTATATGGCTGAAGTGATCACTGTAACCGCAATATTTTCAGATAACAACACCCAAAGCAGGCTGACCGCCAGGGCTGAAACCATATGAACCGTTACCAGTTGTATGATCTTCGCCGATTCCATCTTATTGAATCTTACAACATACCATATTGCCATTCCAAGGGGAAAGTAAATTAGGTTGTACAACAGGCTGTCAAAAATGGAAAGGGGTACGCTTACATGAAGCACTGTAAATAAAAACAGGAAATGGGCGACAGCTACCAGGCTCCAGAAAGCGGTATATGCAATCAGGTAGTTTCTATGTTGAAGAATCGGGTTCAAAAATTGCCTGGTTCCTTAACCGGATGATTTACCGGGATTAAACAATTATTTATGGCTTTTAATCTCTCCTCCACCGAAAATGCTTACACCTTTAATGAAAAGCACGGGTTCTGAAAAATTAGTTTCCTTTATCTCTCTTTTGTCCGCGAATCCTCCGAAAACCGATACGATATCCACTTTAACATTCCAGTTTGCCGGAACTATAATCGTGGTTCCGCCAAAAATAGTGGCAATATCAAGATAATCATTCCCCTGGGCCAGTTTTGCATTTAATAGGTTGACTTCCGTACCGCCGAATATATTGGTGATCTTGCCCCCTTTGAATTCCTGGGATGAAATAATTTTTTCATTCCCGCTGAATATTGATATGATATCAACGAAATCGGTATCCGATTCCTTTGAACCTGACTTGAACCTGTGATCATGGTAGGAAGGCCTTCCTCGCAAAACCATTGATATTCCTATAGCGATTAGAATAAGAGGCCACAACATCCAGAGATGACTGATATAGACTCCTACTATATCCGGCAAAAGAAAATATAATCCGATGCCGATAAAGATGAGAGAAGGTATTATCCGTTGCTTTGTCAGCAGAATATAAGTACCTATAAGTACCATAAGCATAGGCCAGGAAAAGATATAATCAGGGACACCCGGCAATAAATCGAGGTTCCTGAGCAGCAGTACAATCCCGATAATGATCAGAAATCCTGCAAGTACGATTCTTCTGTTTGTATCCTGTGACATTGTAGTACTGTTTAAGTTAAAGTTAAATATTATATTTTATCCTGTTAATAACCATTTTCAATTAAAAATACGCGTATAAAAAATCTGAGTAAAAATAAAATCGGTCAATCGACATTTTTTACCGGTCGGTGAACATTATTACCCGGAACGAAAAGATCAATTGGGCCCGGAAATAAGCAGATCCATGATAATATTTCAATTCAGGCAGGTACCCGAAATTCAAGGCAGATAAAATAATTAAGTGATAATTTTGCGTGTTATGGGAAAGTCAAAGAAAAGGGTTGTGATCGGAATGTCGGGTGGCGTTGATTCCAGTGTAGCTGCCTACATGCTGCAGGAACAGGGGTATGAAGTGATCGGGCTTTTTATGAAAAACTGGCATGATGAAACCGTCATCCTTAACAACGAATGCCCATGGGTGGAAGACAGTAATGACGCATTAATGGTTGCAGATCAGCTTAATATCCCGATTCATACCCTGGACCTCAGTATACCCTACCGCAGCCGGATTGTCGATTACATGTTCAGTGAATACCGGAAAGGTCGTACGCCTAATCCGGATATTTTATGTAACAGGGAGATAAAATTTGACCTTTTTCTGAAGGCTGCACTTAATCTTGGCGCAGAATTCATAGCAACAGGACATTTTTGCCGTAAATCCGGCATTCAGGTCGGTGATTCAATAATCTACCGCTTACTTGCCGGCACAGATCCAAACAAGGATCAGAGTTATTTTCTTTGTCAGTTGAATCAGTACCAATTAAGCAAAGTGCTTTTCCCCGTCGGAAATTTAATGAAGCAGGAAGTCCGTAAAATTGCCAGGTCGATCGATCTTGTCACTGCTGACAAAAAAGATTCCCAGGGCCTTTGTTTTATCGGGAAGATCAGTCTTCCCAAATTTCTTCAACAGAAGCTCGAACCTCGTTCCGGGGATGTAATTGAGATACCGGAGGATTCCCCGGTTTTTCATCCTTTGGAAGTTCCTGCCGGGGCCGTATCTGATTCCTATGAAAATCTGATGACATTAACACGGCCCTATATTTATCATCCTGATTCAGGTAAAAAAGTGGGAACACATCAAGGGGCCCATTTTTATACAATCGGACAGCGTAAAGGTCTTAGTATCGGAGGACATCCGGAACCATTGTTCATAATATCCACCGATACTACGCAAAACATCATTTATACCGGACAAGGGGAAAAGCACCCCGGTTTGCACAGAAAAGGATTACGGGTTTATAATGATGATGTTCACTGGATCCGTGAAGATCTCAGGCTTAAGGCCGGAGATCAGAAGTCAGTACGGGCGCGCATCCGGTACCGGCAGCCGCTGGAAGATGCAACTCTTTTCCAGGAATCCGATATGTTATTTGTGATTTTCGACCGCCCGCAAAGGGGAATAACACCCGGACAATTTGTTGCCTGGTATGACGGAGATGAGATCATCGGCTCCGGGGTAATTGCCTAAGCAAGAAGCCTGATCCTTGTAAAAATATAATCCAGCGATTCCTGGTTAATGACCATCCTGTAATAGCTCGAATCCCCCAACTGCTCAGGATCATAACCTTTATTTTTCAGGTATTTTTTACTGATTTCTTTGTCGAACCAATGAACCAGACTGATATTACCTTTTTCAATTTCCAATCCGGTCACGCCTCTTTTACCGATCGCGCAGCCGGAATTGAACAGGCAGGGAATGCTCAAAACTGAATCGTAAAGGTTTCCAGGTCCCATTTCACCCTTTTCTTTCTTAAAGATCTTTCTAAGATCTTTTTTGGAAGCTTTTATAGACTTTTTGATTTTCTTTTTGAGATTTTCGTCCTTCACTTTGACATACTCCCTGCACATTTGTTCTATTTTAAACTTAAGCCGTTCAGCCTTTGATAAGGATTCAAACAGGGGCCGGTGGGTATGCCCAATAACAGACACCAGTTTATGCTGCGAAGAAAAATGATAGACCTTCCGCTCAATGGCAAATTGTTTCCTGGAATTATGTGATACCGAATAATTCTTTATACCGAGCGGATTGGCAAGGTATTTCAGGGTTATTCCAAGCAATTTATTGTATTTCAGATATTTACCGGATGCCTGGTGTCCATGAAAAATAAAAATAAAATTACTGTGCCAATTGATCTTCACAGAATGGTGAATATCCAGCGATTTCCCTCCAGGTTTCTCCAGCAGCAATTCCATATCATGGTTCCCGACGATCTTAAAAAGCCTGCCGTCACGGAATAAATTTTCAAAGATTCCGTAAAGATCTTTCCATGCCGACCTGATCTTTTTCAGGCTGAATCGCTGAAGTTCTTCCACATCCCCGTTCAGTATCAGTGAAAAACCTTTGGGAACATAATATTGATTCAATATGAAAGTAAAAAGCGATGAATTATTTTTGAAGTCATCCTTGGAACTTCCGTCTCCCATGTGGAGATCACTGAAAATTACAATTTTTGTTGAATCCTTTGCCTTGATCTCGGGAGATTTGCTGAAAAGATTGGAGAGGTGTTTAAATAAAATTCTGCTGCTTAAGTCTGGTTTATCCAAGTGGAATTATTATAAGTTTTGCAAATTTATGAAAAAATTAACACGATAGATTTTAAGATAATATTAATTCAATGTTGTTAAAATGTTAACCGTTTGTTTTCAAATTATCTGAATCCGATGACCTGGACGAATTTTCACAGTCATAATCATTTTTGTGACGGCAAGTCCCCTATTGAAGACCATGTAAAGAAGGCCATCCAAATCGGGCTTCCTCTGTTAGGAATTTCATCGCATGCTCCTGTACCCTTTGATAATACATGGAGCATGAAATATGAGAGGTTCCCGGATTACTGCTGTGAAATTGATAACCTCAAACAGAAATATTCAGGCTTTATCCGGATTTATAAGGCGCTTGAGATCGACTATATACCAGGCCAGGCTGGACCTTCCAGCCGCTTTATCAGGGAGGCGGAATTAGATTATACCATCGGCTCAATACATTTTGTCGGAAAATATGAGGATGGCAGGAACTGGCCTATTGACGGACCGCAGCTTGATTTTGGTGACGGCTTGCAGAAAATCTACCATAACGACATAAAAGCCGTGGTTAAAACATATTACGGGCTTACCCGCAAGATGATCACAGATGACCCTCCTGATATTGTGGGCCATATGGATAAAATAAAAATGCACAGCCAGCATGGAAAATACTTCGCAGGGGATGAGAAATGGTACAGAAAAGAGGTTTTAGAAACTCTTGATTGCATAAGTTCTGCGAATATCATTATGGAAGTCAATACCAGGGGTCTTTATAAAAAAAAATCCCGGGAAACATACCCGGCGCTATGGGTGATCCGGGAAGCCTTTCAAAGAAAGATACCAATCATGCTTAATTCAGATTCGCATACGCCTGATGAACTGACCGGCGAATTCAGAGAAACTACGCTCCTTTTGCTTGAATCGGGGTACAGAACCCAAAGAATCCTTACGGATCATGGCTGGGAAGATATACCATTTAACGAAGAAGGATTATTGATTTAAAATCCCTTTAATATCAGCCGGAGAATATTTTACCGATTTCAGTGTCTTATTATCACTTTTACGGTAAACCAGATAGTATCCATCCACTTTTTCATAATAAGCTTCGGTAAGATCATTTTCACGGTACTTTTTTACTGTAAGTTCAGCTTCCTCTTCCGTAACACAGGCTTTGCTCATATTTGAGCGCTGAACTTCATCGAACAAAGCCCTGAATTTTGTGCCAAGTCCGAACTCCAGGACCGCTCCGGAAAGCACATATTGGAGATCACACAATGCATCCGCCACTTCCACCAGGTCATTTTGGCTGATAGCTTTTTCCAGCTCATCCAATTCTTCCCTTAAAAGAGCCACCCTGAGTTTACACCTTTTCTCAGAAGGAATTTCAGGCTGCCTTAATATGGGGTGCTGAAACGTTGTGTGAAATATTGCCACCTGATTAAGGGGGTCAATTTTATCGAATTTTTCCATGTACTGATATTTTTGTCCTTACTAATACGTATAAATTAATGGCTGAACGCTGAAGATAATAATTAATCATTTTTGGAAATATAAAGTTTTGGATATTTTATAAGATTTTGCGCTTAATGCCGTTTTAAGTAAAATCTCAATTTAAAATCGGAGCCAAAAAACTACGAATTAAGCAGCGTCAGGATCCGGATATTTTATGCTTTGGAAGGATATTTTTCGGAAAAATTTAATTTTATATAAAAAACCGCGAAATTTAAAAGAAATACGCAGCATCAATTATTCAATTACATAAAAATTTTTGGAAGGATCAGCTTGAATTAAAAATTTTTACTACCTTATTACGCCAAAACTACTAAAATGACGGAAAAAATATCTTTTGAAGAACTCGAAGAAGAACTCAAATCTCACGATTTTTCTCTTGTTACCTTCAATGATAATGAGATCAAAATAAAGGGTATTTCAGGTGTTACCCGGTTAATGATCTTTGTTATGTCCCTGATTGGAATATGTTTGATAGGTTTCGGATATGTGTCGGTATTTCTGATGCAGAAACCTGAATTTGTAGCAGGCGCACTTTTATCGGGTGCCGGGCTTGTATTAATAATTCTTCCTATTTATAATCATTATTCCAGAAGTTACTATGAATTCAGTTTCAACAAACCCGAAAATTCCGTTATTATAAAAAGCCTTAATCCTCTGCCTTCGAAAATGGTTATCCCTTTCGATCAAATTGAATCTCTTCATCTGAAAAAAAATACCCTTAACAGCTATGTGGATGATAAAACCAAGGGAAGTTATATTTACAACTATACGATTTCCCTTAAATTAAAGAATAATGAGAATAAAGGGATCATCCATTTTTCTAAAAGGGATGAAAAAATCGAAATGTTTTCTATAAATTTTACCGATCTGCTGGTAGAACTAACCGGCAAAAACAAGGAATTCGAAGTTGTTAATTGATCCGGCAGGATCACTGGAAAATCAATATACAATCGCTGTTATAAAAAGTAAAGACCGGATGAATTTTCAACATCCGGTCCTGATCAAGATCAATTGCCTGGTCTTTATTTCAATAACCCAACTTCCTTATTGTAGTCCGTTAGGATGATTGATTATTTCCAGTCCTCCGAATCGAATTTAGAACTATTTTTAAGATAAAAGATCCTGGAAATATTGAAACCCAGGTGTACCCCCCCATTCGCCCAGCTTCCGGTAGTTTGAGTAATAAAACCTTTTTCGATCATCGGGTTGGAGTTGGTAAACATGATCTGGAAGATATGTCCTCCGGTTTCGATATCGATCCCGAATGACAGCGAATTGTAATAACCGCTAATATTGGTTCCGTTTAAACGGTAATAATATTCACCGGTAAGCGCCACTCTTTTTGATATCTTAAACCTTCCTCCCACCCCCAGGGCGAACTGATCGTTTACCTGGTTATAAGTTTCCACATAATTGTGATGTACAAAGGTCGGCATTAACTGCAGGGACAAATCTTCACTGAATTTTCGCGCAATTAAAGCCTGTGCGACGTAATCCAATTTATGATTAAAAGGAATGGTTGTACCGGTGATATAGGGTTTAAGGGTGGTTATTGCTGTACTACCAAATAAAGTGACTGTAACAGGCATGTTCTTAGCACCGCTGCATTGTCGTAAAAGACGGTATTTCAGGAATCCGTCATAAACTTTATCAAAGGAACTCCTTCCGATTCCCACTGTAAGGTTATCGGTAATGGAATAATCAAAGCCGAAACGAATATTGGCAATATCGAGCCCATATAAATTATAGGCACCTGAATTTAATTCACCGAACCGGTGAGTATTCAAAAAAACCAGGGCACCTGCCGTCCTTGTTTCAACGGTGTGGCCATTGATCAGCCGGGTTCCCTTGAATGAATTTTTTGCATAAGTAATATTGGAACCCGCTGTCTGGGAATTCAGTTCATTCATGAGACTATCCTGGGCAAAAACCGGCCAGAAGGGTAATAAAGCGATAAGCATCAGAACAATTTTCTTCATAAACAAAGCTTCACATTTAATTAAATGAATTATTTTCTTTTATGGTTTAACCGGAAAACCCTTAATCGAACATAACGTTGAACCTGCACTTTGATATATATACATGCTCCCGAATTTTCGAAATTTCATTATCATTTTTTTAGGAAAGAATGCTTTTATAGTAAATGTATCAACTAATTCTGAACCATGAATCCAGTTCTTCATCAACCTTTGGATTAAAATTCTTATGATAAAATTCATTATCGGAAGGTTCATAGCGATAATCAACCGCATAAGCTTCATAATTTTCAGCAATATCTTTTACCGATTCAATGATATAGAGAAGTTCCTTATTGGTCATTACGGGGTGCAGGCTCAATCTAATCCAGCCTGGCTTCAGGGAAAGGTCGCCGTGTTCGATATGTTCTGTAATGGAATGAGAAGTCTCATAATCCACGTTCAGCAGGAAATGGCCGTAAGTTCCGGCACAGGAGCACCCGCCTCGCACCTGAACTCCAAAACGGTCATTCAGCAGCTTTGTCACCAGGTTATGATGTATTCCATCCATATAAAAAGAGATTACCCCAAGCCGGTCCCTCACATTTTCTGCAAGAATATGCAGCCCCCTGATTTTTGAAAATCCGTCGAAAACGATATCGAGCATTTGTCTTTCTCTTTTCCGTATATTTTCAATTCCCATCTCCTCTTTGAGAATTATGCTCTGGGCTGCTCTTATCGCCTGGATGAACCCGGGAGTACCTCCGTCTTCACGTGTTTCCACATCAGTAACATAACTGTATTCATTCCAGCGGTTGGTCCAGTTGAGCGTCCCTCCTCCCGGATGGTCAGGGATTCTGTTCTTGTAAAGCTTACTATTGAAAACCAGCACTCCTGAACTTCCGGGTCCTCCCAGAAATTTATGCGGCGAAAAATAAATAGCGTCCAGATCCGCTGCCGGATCTCCGGGGTGCATATTTATCTCCTCGTAAGGTGCAGAGGCAGCAAAATCGATAAAACAGTAACCGCCGGCCTCGTGCATAATGGAAGAAAGTTCATGATACGGGGGTTTATATCCTGTAACATTGGAGCAAGCAGAGAAAGCACCGATTTTCATTTTTCTGTCGGAATATTTTTCCAGTTCTTTCTTCAGATGATCCGGATTAACCAGCAGATCCCGATCGGGTTCCAATACCACAACGTCCGCACGGGTTTCGAGCCAGGAGGTGTGATTGGAATGATGTTCAAGGTGCGTTATAAAAACAACAGGTTTGTCTTCCTCCGGGATGTGAAAGTAATGTTCAAGTTTTTCAGGGATCTTTAATCCAAGGATCCGCTGAAATTTACAGACTACCCCCGTCATCCCGGAATTTGCGGTGATTATAATATCATTCTCCCTGGCATTAACATGTTTTTTAATGATCTCATGGGCATGGCGATAGGCCGCGGTCATCAGGCTTCCGGTGATGCTGGCAAAGGAATGTGTATTCCCGACATAAGGGCCAATTTTGTTACATATTTTATCTTCTATAGGTTTATAAAGACGTCCGCTGGCAATCCAATCTGCATAAATAATTTTTTTTTCACCGTAAGGGGATTGAAAAACAGCATCGATTCCTATTACATTTTTTCTGAATTGCCGGAAATAATTTTCAAGGTCCTTATCCTGAGTCAATTCCATGTCTGATTCTTCCGGCTTATGGTTGATTTCCTTCATTTATTTTTCACTTATAAACGGAATTTTTTCACCCTCCATCGAAGATTTAAATGTATATAATTTCTGAATATTCCGTGTTATCCTGCCCGGCTCGCCGTTTCCGATTATCCTGCCGTCGACCTCCAGAACAGGAGTAATTTCACCCATGGTACCCGTAACAAACAATTCATCACTGAAATAAACTTCTGCAAGAGTTATCCGTTTTTCAATCATCGGTATACCATCATCCTTGGCCAGGCCGATCACAACTTCCCTGGTAATCCCTGGCAGGCAACTGTCGGCAGAGGGAGTAAATAAGGAATCATTTTTTATGAGAAAAATATTTGTGGCATTCGTTTCGCTAACGAAGCCTTCTATATCCAGCATGATGGCATCATCCATTCCGGCATAATTAGCCTCAATTTTAGCCAAAATGTTATTTATCAGGTTATTATGATGGATCTTGGAATCAATGCACTGGGCCGGATTTCTCCGGATGGCAGAAGTGATCAGTTTTATTCCATCCCGGTCATAAACCGGTTTCTTCCATTCTGCAAGTACAATCAGGGAACAGCCGTACTGGTTGAAAACCGGGTTCATTCCGGAAGTTACTTTTTTACCCCTTGTCAGGGTCAGACGGATATGGGTTTCATCCTTCATTCCGTTTGCTATCAATGTTTCGAAAAGAATAGTCTTTATATGATCCCTGGTAGGAATATTATGAAATGCCATCGCACGTGCGGAATTCAATAAGCGGTCGAGATGGCGATCCAGCATAAAAATTTTTTCATTATAAACTCTCAATCCCTCCCATACTCCATCGCCTCCTTGGACAATTGAATCAAAAACCGAAATTTTAGCTTCTTCCCTTGGATATAATTTTCCATCAATGCTGATCAGAATATTTTCATTCCTTGGATCAGGTATCACCGGTCCTTTCATAAAAACTGGTTATTTAAATTATTGAACATAAATTTACTAAGTAAGCCAATAACTTGGCACATGCCGGAAGTGATAAATAGGTGTTGGTCCGGCCTTTTGCATACAAGTGGAGTAATCAGCAACACCGGCAAAAAATCTATATAATTTCCGGCATGAACATCTCAAATATCCTGCAGATCTATCTTATTGCGTACCGGCGAAGGTTTTCATAATAAGGTTTGCATTCTCCCAGCAGCATTTTCAATTTTTCGGGAAAAGGACCGGATTTTTTAATGTAGGGAATAAATCCGGTTGATTCATGAACTTTCTGGTACCAGTATTTTGCCCATATGCCATCCTCCGGTCTTGGTCCCTTTTTCCAGGTAAGCATTTTTTCCATAAAGGGAATCCCCAAACGGGCACATAATTTCCCGAGTATTCCCCGAGGATCATTCAAAAGAAATTCTGCATCAAGAACGGGAGGTTCCTTTCCTGTTTTCATGAGCTCATTAAATAATTTCCACTGATTATCAAGACCTGTATCCCTGAGCACCGGAGAAGGCAATTGAACGTTAAGTGAAGCCAGCATTTCTGCAGGATCTCTTATCAGGAAAACATTTTTAAATTCTTTTAAAACGGAAATTTCCAGGTCCTGGAAATGATGGCTCATATTTTTAATGAAGATAAGAGGGACATGGTTTTTCAATGCAAGCAGATTATCGAGGATTTTCTCCGGGTCAGTTTCCATATGCTTTAGCACTTCATCCCTTCCCGGATGATTGACTCCCGTATGGGAGAGGTAATACCCGTACCAGGGTTCATCAATAACCTGCGTATCCGTTCGCTGGGCAAAGGAATACATTAAGGCGGTTGAGACATTCCTGGGGCCTGAAAAAAGATTTATGATCATTGCCTGTAAAATCAGAGTCCTGATAAGGTCGAATAGGATTCCTTTGCAGGCTCTTTGATAAGACGCTTGTCAAGTTTCCTTCTAATATCCCTGAAGTTCTTCTTGATCTTGATGTAATCAACAGGGTTCTTATATTTTACGGTCCAGAATTTGAATTTTTCCCAGAATCGTTTTACATAACTTTGACTGATTTTGGCAAAAATCCCGCTCAGTAGCATGGATAGAAGGTAATAGAAGAGCCAGTCAATCCGGTGTGTCAGGTGGTAAAATACAATTCCGTTTAATGCGTAAGCCAGAGGAAAGGATAACAATCCGACCGCCAGTTTAACGGAACTTTCAAAATGATCATC
>JBJKSY010000080.1:0-3236 GCA_046703645.1 Cyclobacteriaceae bacterium | reverse complement strand
CTTTCCTGGCGATTTCATCACCTTTATGGGCTTCTTCTGAGATCATCTTGGAGGTCATATCGTTAAAGCTCACATTCCTCAGGGAACTTGGCGCAGTTTCATTGCATAGAAGCTCGAAGACTGTCCTTCGCAGGCCGGAGGCGGAAGCATAGGTTTCAAGGCAGCCCCGGCGTTTGCAGCCGCATAACCTTCCATCGGGAACGGCGCAAACATGGCCCACTTCACCGGCAAATCCATCGTGTCCGTATATCATTTCACCGTTCGCCACAATTCCGCTGCCTAAACCTGTACCCAGGGTTATCACTACGAAATCTTTCATACCTTTGGCCCCGCCATAGATCATCTCGCCCAGGGCGGCGGCATTGGCATCGTTGGTCAGTGTTATCGGAACTGAAAAATATTTTGAAAACAATTCAACGAATGGCACCACATTTCCCCAGGTGAGGTTAGGAGCATATTCGATGGTACCGCTGTAATAATTGCCATTTGGAGATCCGACTCCGACACCTACAAGGTTAACTTTTTCTTTGAGCTGTTTCATGGATTCATGAATGTCATGAGCGAGCGTCTCAAGGTAGGATTCTACATCCTTATGCCCTGTAGTTTCTATCGAGCTGTCGCCGATTGTATTTCCTTCTATATCGACAAATCCGTATTTTGTAAAAGTTCCGCCGATATCAATCCCTATTGCTATGTCTTTCATAAGAATCTGTTTGTTTTACTAAATGTCCTTTCCAGCCGTAATAAGCCAGATAAATATAACTAAATATGGGTACAAAATACGAGTAATGATATCCGCCGAACGCATCGGCAACTGACCCCTGGAGCAGGGGGATAAGGGCACCGCCGAGAATGGCCATGATAAGCAGTGATGAACCCTGGCTGGTATATTTACCGAGGTCCTTTATGGCGAGAGTAAAGATATTAGACCACATGATAGAATTGAATAATCCGATTCCCAGCACTGACCAGACAGCTACAATTCCATTGGTGGAAAGATTGATCCCGAGCAGCAGGATGGCAGCGAAGGCAAAGATCATGAGGGTCTTTCCCGGAAGCGAGCCGCCGATGATAAAGGCGATAAGGTTCAGGGCCATAAAGATCAGGAACGGGAGTACCGACCTGATAGGAAATGTAAATCCGCTTTCGATATACACCAGCAGGTAGAGGATGACGAATGATAACAAGGCCACCACTACCATGTATAGAAATTTGCGCATATTGTTGGCCATGGTGCTCAGTGAAATGGCGCCCAGGAACCTTCCGATCATGGCTCCTCCCCAGTAAAAGGCAAGAAAGGATTTGGCGGTCATTTCAGGAAACCCTACCGACTCATGCATATAATTGATCAGGGAGCTTCCTATGGTCACCTCCCCGCCGACATACATGAATATGGCAATTATCCCCAGCACAAGATGCCTGTATTTCAGCGCTCCGGCTCCCGGTTCTATTTCCTCCGTATTTTCCATCCGTGGCAGCTTGGAGAAACTGATAAGGATCATCAGAAGCAGGAAAATGATTGCGAAGATCAGGTAAGGCAGCTCGACGCCCTGTGCCGATATGGGATCGCCAAGGTCGGTGAGAATAGCATGGCCGGAGGAATTTAACAGGGGTTTACCCCAGCGGGCAAAATAATGGAAAACAAGAAATCCTCCCAGAATCGGCGCAATCGCAGTTCCAAAGGAATTGAATCCCTGTGAAAGATTCAAACGGGAAGAAGCGCCTTCAGGTTTGCCGAGGATTGCCACATAGGGGTTGGCCGCTATTTGAAGAAGAGTGAATCCGAGGGCGAGAACGAAAAGGGCTGTAAGGAATAATCCGAATATCCTGTAATGAGCTGCCGGAAGAAAAAGAAAACATCCTGCCGACGAGATCAGCAGACCGATGAGTATCCCGTTCTTATACCCGATCTTGTTGATCGGATCGCCTTTCCGGGAAGAGATGAGAAAGTAAACAAGGGCCCCGATAAAATAGGCGGTGAAGAAGGCAAACTGAACGAACATGGATTGCGTCCTGTCAAGCTCGAAAGCCTTCTTGAGAAATGGAATGAGAATATCATTCATACAGGTAATGAATCCCCACATAAAGAAAAGAGTCGTAAGTACGATCAGAGCCGACAAATATCCATTGCCATCTCCTTCCTGTTTCACCTGGGAAACAACAGCATTACCCGCCATATTTTGATTTTATGGATAGAAATAAAAAATTTTATTAAAGAAAACCGAGGTGTCCAAAATAAATAATTTTCCAATTACGAAAGGATAAAAGACAGTAATTTTTTAATTCACGAGGTTCAATTCACCCGTTAAATAACTTCCGGAAGCCGGCCAGGAACCAGGCGAAGTTGCCGGTAAAAAAAATCAATAATTCCCGGGCATACATTTAATTTACTGATAATCAAATATTTAGTGAATATATTTTTTGCCCGTTTCAATAGAAATATTCATCACATGCCTTTTTGGAATGGAAATTGCCTTACAGAGTTCAGTACAAAATATTAAAATCATGAAAACCTTGAGATTTATACTTTCATTCCTCATGGCGGGTCTGCTAATGGCCGGCCCCGTGTTAGCTCATCCCGGTAATAATACAGACAAACAACTGACCCGGGATATTAAGAAAAAAGCGGTCAGGGAAGCCCGTAAAGAAGCCAGAAGATTCAAAAAAGAAAAATGGTATGTAGCTCCGGGCGCCCTTCCAATGGATAAGCAGGTTCAGAAAGCCTGGGAACTTCAGTACATGAACGACGATAAAGGCTACCCGCTTTATATTGTTGCGACAGGTAATTCTGTAGCTGAGACGCAGTCTGCTGCAAAACTGCAGGCAATTGAGCTTGCGAAACTGGAACTGGCAGGCATGGTCGAATCCAATATTGCCGCACTGATCGAGAACAGCGTTGCCAACAAACAGTTGAACAGGGATGATGCGGAATCGGTAACCAAAACTGTTGCCGCTTCCAAAAATGTTATTGCCCAGGAAATAGGGAGGGTCATTCCCATGTTTGAGATTTACAGGAAAGCCGGCAAAGGAAAGGACCAGCGGAATATTGAATGTTCCGTAAGGATCGGCTATAACAGCGAGATGGCAATGGAAACTGCCAAGAAGGTCGTTCGCCAGCAGCTTGAGGACGAAACAAAGATCCTTCATGATAAATTAGATAAGCTGTTGGATTTCTGATCACCCCTGATATGTTCCGCTTAAATACCTTATGGATCGTTTTGATGATGATGGCCGGT
>JBJKSY010000079.1:0-7543 GCA_046703645.1 Cyclobacteriaceae bacterium | reverse complement strand
AAAAGGATTATACAGCCGAAATTTCGGTAACTGTTTCCATCAGCGAGGCTTTTGATAAAGTCCTTAACCATGTCCAGGACTGGTGGACCCTGGGATTTTCGGGATCGTCCGGCAAGGCAGGCGACACATTCAAGGTCGATTTCGGGAAAACTTATGTTAACTTCCTGATCGAAGAGGTGGATATAAATAAAAAAATTACCTGGAAGGTTACCGACAGTCACCTCGACTGGCTCAGGGATAAGAAAGAATGGAATGACACAAAGATCATATGGGAATTTTCAGAAAAAGATGGAAAAACAAAGGTCCATATGACGCATGTGGGTCTTGTGCCATCGGTGGAATGTTATACAAATTGCTTTGAAGGCTGGAATTTTTATGTAAAAGCCAGTCTCTTCAGATTGCTTACTGAAGGGAAAGGAAAACCAGACATGAGAAGATCGGAAGGGTGAGCATTTGGACTAATTCCATTTGACTTATTTGCCACCCTTAATTGCCGTAATCAACCCTTGCACCTAAGTTAAATCCTTTTAACTTTACACCGGGTTCAATAATAACCCCGGATGAAAGAAGGCTCCGGGAAATGCTTTAAATGGTAAATCAATAATTTTCCTGTTAACTACAATAACCGCCATGGAAAAAAAGAATGAAATTGACGACTATATAGCCGGTTATCCTGAAAAGACCCGGGAAAAGTTACAGCAAATCCGAGCGATCATCCAAAAGGCTGCCCCCGATGCAACAGAGGTCATTTCCTATAAAATGCCGGCCTATAAGCAAAACGGTATCCTTGTATATTTTGGTGGGCATTCCAATCACATCGGCTTCTACCCTACCGGTTCGGGGATCGCCGCTTTTAAAGATGATTTGTCCCCTTATAAATATTCAAAGGGGGCCATCCAGTTTCCCCTTGAGAAACCCTTTCCTGAAAAGCTCATAACGAAAATCGTAAAATACCGTCTCAATGAAGTCCTGTTAAAAAAGACAGGAAAGAAAAAATAATTCACTTATATTTTTATCGTCTCCAGACCATGGCCATGAGGTCCTGTTTCAGATCTCCTGAGCATGATGGCGAAGAACAATCCAAGGAACCCGAGGATTGAAAATATCCACATCCCCAGGGCATAGCCGCCCGGGTTATTTTCCCCTGCTCCCGTATAATCATTCGCAAAACCGATAGCCCAGTTGAAGGCGAAAAATCCGATCTGCTGGATAAGGGACATGAGCGCATATCCTGTCCCTAGTCTTTTCTCTTCGACAATATAAGCTACCGAGGGCCACATGACCGCAGGGATCATGGAAAAAGAAATTCCCATCAGTATGACCGGCACCCATAAGGTTATATGGGTGTAAGCCATGATCAGGTAAACCGGCATGAGCAGGATAGAGCCTACCATCATAAACAGGGATCGTTTTCCCACCTTATCGACCAGAATACCGAATAAAGGTGTTGCGATCATAGCCGATAAGGGAAGGATACTGTTGAAAAATCCGGCCGACTCCCGGGCTGTTTCCAGCGGCAGGCCCGCAAAATGCGTATGCATGAAAAATTTGATGGCAAAGGTCCTGAACGGGAAGATAGCCGAATAAAAGGTGATACATAATCCCACGATGTACCAATAGGACCTGCTGAATTTCAATCCCTGCTTCAGGTCCAGCTTGTCGATTTGTCCGGCGTTGCCCAGTGAATACTTTTTCTCGGATCCTTTTTCAATCCAGTAATATAGCAGGGCACCGGCGATGCAAAGTACACCCGCACCCACAGCGATCATCAGTGGTCCATGGGAACTGGCTTCATGCTGGGGGCCATGCGGATAGAATGCCCATGATGCCCATGATGGGGAATTATCAGCAGCTACCGATGCCAGCCTTGCAATGGTAAGATTGATGCCCAGGGCAAAACTCAGTTCTTTTCCTTTGAACCATTTTGCAACGGCAGTGGTAATTGCAACGATCAAAGACTCAGCTCCAAGGCCAAGCACTGCCCTTCCGGCCAGGATGATGCCCAGGCTGCCTCCCACCGCGGTAAGGCCGGCACCGCCTAGGCATAACGCTGAAAAAATAAATATGGACTTCCGTGTGCCGATCCTGTCAATAATGATCCCCCCGAGCAACAAGGTGAGAACCGCCGCGATGCTGTAACTCGAGTTGAGCCATCCTATATTTTCATCGGTGAAACCCAGTTGCTTTGTAAAAATATCGGCGAGGGGATTGATGGAATCATAGATGTAATAATTTCCCATCATGGGAAGGCTGACCAGCACGAGGGCCAGCCAGCGAATCCAGACTCCCGGCGCCGGCTTTTCACCGGGAATTTCAGCAATCACAGGATCAGAAGACATATCTCAAAATTTCTGGCACCTAAATTATCAATTAATTTTCATTTCATTCCAACCCTGACAGAGTAATAGTTAATTGTTTTGTATATGACAACCTCATTGCTCCTGTTCATGACATTATTAAAACCAGGATTCGTATTCCGCCAATTATTTATTAACTTTCGGATTCACTTAACCACGAAAACTAAAATGATAAGAGCGAATTACTTATTAAAATCCTTAGGAGCCGTTATAGTTTCGGCTTTGATCCTTGCATCATGCAGTAAAAGTAATGATTCAAACCCATCCTCTCTGATTGCCGGTAACTGGACCGTTTCAACTACTACCCTGACTGATTCCGTAAATGGAGGAACGTTAACAGAATTTTACGTAGGTCAGGGATTATCTCAATCCGATGCGCAACTGGCAGCCCAGGCAATCAGTTCAACTATCCAGCAGTCCTTTACCGGAACCATAAATGTGAAATCCGATCATACGTATGTTCTTACCATAGCCGGCAACAGCCAGTCCGGAACCTGGTCGATCAATTCAGCAGGCGATAAGCTAACTACCGATCCGGGAACACCCGCAGAGGTTGTATATGATATTGTGCATCTGGATGCTCATAATTTAGAGATCCGTTTTCAAACCAGCATCATGCAGGATATCAACAACGACGGTACTCCGGAAACAATAGACATTACAGCAGATATGACCCTGACAAAATAATTTTATCCGGAATTAAATAGCCGGAAACCCAAAGAAGATTTCCGGCTATTTAATTTCAACCAGGCATATTAGAGCCTTTTTATCCTATCTTTTTAATATATCGTTCAGATAAATAAAGTTTCACATCCCATATGCTAATTTTCTCCGTTTAATTGAGATTTTCTTCAGGATTATTAATTTCATTTGTCAGGGATTTTCGGACCGGATTATGAAATTACCAAGGTTTGTATTTTTATTCTGCATTCTGTTTCCCGGGATTGCTTATTCGCAGAACACGTTGGATGGATTCATTTCCTACGCCCTTGTAAACAGCCCCGCAATCATTGCCCGGAAAAACAATCTCAGGCTATCTTCTCTTGACAGTGCATTATTCAGGGCCGGTTTAAAAACACAGATCAGTTCTCAGAATACCGCTTATTTTTATCCGGTAATAAATGGATTCGGAGGAGACCCGGTTTTAACAAATGGTCAGCAAATCGGATCAATAATAAGTTTTGACAAGGAGGTGCTATTCAAAAAACAAATGCAGACCAATTTGAATTCTATTCAGGTCAACAGGAATCTGATTGAAAATTCACTGAGTATTTCAAAAAAGGATCTGGTTAAGGCAATTACAGATATATATCTTACGACATATGGTGATTTCCTGCAATGGCAATACAATAAAAATATCCTCGAACTTTTCCTACAGGAAGACAGTGTATTCTTGTCACTCACCCAATCCAATATTTATAAACAGACCGATTATCTTCTTTTCGCTGCCGAGGTAAGCAAACAAAGACTGGCAGTCAATGATGCCCTGATCCAGTACCGAACCGATCTCATGAACCTCCGTTATGAATCAGGGATCAGGGATACCACCCTGGTGAACCTGAAGGATCCTTCACTGGTGCCCGGAAAATTGCCATCGAGGGACAATTCCGTTTTTTTCAGGCAATATACACTTGACAGCCTTCAATTGATAAATGATCTTGCACTTATATCAGCTTCCTATAAACCCCATCTTCAATTGCACGCCGAGGCGGGGTATCTTTCCTCATTGACGCTTGCCCCGTTAAAGAACTTCGATGCAGGCATTGGCATGAGCCTGGTTATTCCAATATATGACGGAAAAGGACGTCAGTATAAATCGCAGAAAGTGCAGGTGCAGCAGGATAACCTGAATTCAGAAAAGGAGAACTTTACGAACCAGTATGATCTTCAAACCCTGCAACTGGTCAGCCTGATCGATGATATTAAAAGACAAAACAGGGACATCGATGCACAACTGGAATCCTATGATCGATTGATCAGGGCAGAAAAAAACCTGATATCCCTCGGTCAGCTCGATATCCTGCAATATTTTACGGTGATGCAGAACTTCATCGATCTTAAAAATCAGGAAACAGTCAATACCGTTAAAATGTACATGCTGATCAATCAAATAAATTACCTGGCCAATTAAGGAAGAATTATGCGAAACCCCATCCATATTATCACAATTGCATTGGCAACCATTGTACTGATATGTTCATGTAAATCAACCACTGATAATTCCGGAGATGTACAGGAAGTACCGGAACCGGTAGATATCACTCATGTAATGAACGGGAACATAAGTTACCTTACTGAACTTAATGCAACAAGCCAGTACCTTAAAGATCATACGATCAATGCTCCCATTGCCGGTTATATTACGGCTGAAAACTGCGTTCCCGGATCGGTGACCACAGGAGGCGATATCCTGTTCAAGATCAAGACACGCGAAGCCAAAGCGCTCGACCAGACCGATAAATCCCTCGCCGGCAATCTCGACCTGAAGGGAATTACGGAAATCAAAGCTGGAACACCGGGATATATTTCACAAGTTTTTCACCAGGCAGGAGACTATGTAGCTGAAGGCGAAAATCTTGCCACCATTAAAGAAACCGGCAGCCTCGTATTTATCCTGAACCTTCCCTATGAATGGATCAGGCATGTTCATCTCCACATGCCGATTCAATTGAAACTCCCCGATAACAGGATGCTTAAAGGTGAAATTACCAACATGAGCCCATCGGTGGATCCCGTAAGCCAGACACAAAAAGTATATATTAAAGTATCTCCCAAGGGTACGATCCCTGAAGGCCTGACTGCCCGGGTATACCTTCCTCTCGATACGAGGGTAAAGACACAGGTACTGCCCCGGTCGGCCATTCTCACGAATGAAACCGAGACTGAATTCTGGGTAATGAAAATGGTAAATGACTCAACAGCCGTTAAGGTCCTGATAACACCCGGTCTCCAGAACAGGGACAGCATTGAGGTAAAATCTCCTGAGTTTTCTTCCTCTGACAGGATATTGATATCAGGAAATTACGCAGTGCCGGATACCATCTTGGTTAAAGTAAATCAATAATCAGGGATGAAAAGTTTTTACAGTTCCTTTAAGAAGCCCATATTTTTCCTGCTCCTGGTCATAATAACGGGAGGGATGTTTTTCTATACAAGAATGCAGACCTCTCTTTTTCCTGAAATCACTTTCCCTAAAGTGAAAATAATAGCCGACGGGGATCTCCTTCCTGTTGAACAAACACTGGTAACGATTACCCGTCCTCTGGAAAATGCCATAAAACAGGTACCCGGCATGAAGATTATCCGTGGTTCTACCAGTCGTGGAAGTTGTGAAATTTCCGCCTTCCTGGACTGGGGCACCAATGTTATCATTGCCCAACTGCAGATAGAATCACGGATTAACCAGATCCGGAATATGCTTCCCACCAATACACAGATAACTGTGGAACGAATGAACCCATCAATCCTGCCGGTTATGGGCTATTCCCTGGAAAGCAACCATCTTTCCCTGATTGAACTGAAGAAACTTGCCGTTTATACAGTAAAACCTTTCCTTTCCCAGGTGGAAGGAGTTGCAGCCGTACAGGTGCTGGGCGGTAAGGAAAAAGAATTCCGGATTCTTCTTGATAAGGAGAAAATGAGCAGCCTTGCCATAACGCCGCTGGAACTGGAGAACATACTTAGGCAGAACGGTTTTATCCAATCTAATGGCTATTTTAATGACTTCAACAGGCTGTACCTCAGTGTTACAGATGCCTCTTTCCACAAGCTCAGCGATCTCCAGAATATCGTTGTGCGAAATGACAATAAACGAATTATTTTACTTCGTGACATAGCTAATATCAAAATTGAAAAAGCGGTTGAATATATTAAAATTAATGCCAACGGAAAGGAAGGCGTGCTCATCAATATTGTCAAGCACCCGGAAGCCAACCTGATTTCAACATCCAACGAGGTGCTTCAAAAAGTCAGTGATTTGCAGAAAGTATTGCCCAGGGACGTACAGATAAAACCATATTACATTCAGGCTGAATTTGTGAATCAATCCATTCACAGTGTAAAGGATGCCCTATGGATCGGACTTGCCCTGGCTATCATCGTGGCCCTCATGTTCCTTCGATCGTTCAAAGCCGGGGTGACACTCCTCATCATCATTCCAATTACTCTTGCTTTCACGATCATAATGTTGTATACACTTCATTACACTTTCAATATTATGACGCTTGGGGCCCTGGTGGCTTCCATCGGCCTAATAATCGATGACGCTGTTGTGATCGTGGAACAGATCCATCGTACCCATGAAGAGAACCCGGGCATCGTGCCGACCGAACTTGTCGGCAAGGCTATTCATTACCTGTTGCCGGCTATGATCGGTTCTTCGCTCAGTACCATAGTTATCTTCCTCCCCTTTGCCCTTATGACAGGTGTGGCAGGAGCTTATTTTCAGATCATGACAGAAACCATGATCATTACCCTTACAGTCTCATTCCTGGTAACCTGGCTGGGTTTACCGGTTATCTATCTGCTGTTATCCGGGAATAAGGCCTTATCGAGAAAGGACCAGAACGCGGAAGGCCATGCGCTGAAGCAACAGAATTGGGTTGAATTCTTTACTCACCGGCCTTATATAAGTGTAATTTTCGTTCTCTTGCTTGTTGCTGCAATCTTTTATATCTATCCCCGCCTCGAAACCGGATTTTTGCCTGCTATGGATGAAGGGAGCATTGTACTGGATTATAATACGCCCCCCGGATCTTCACTTGAGGCCTCAAATAAAATGCTTACGAGAGTGGATAAAATTGTAGAACAGACTCCAGAGGTTGTTGCTTATTCACGGCGTACCGGCGCCCAAATGGGATTTTTTATAACAGAACCCAATAGCGGTGATTACCTGATCAAGCTCAAGAATAACAGAAAGAGAACAACAGACGAAGTAATTGATGATATTCGAAATAAGATTGAAGAAAGAGTCCCAGGGATCAGAGTGGATTTTGGCCAGGTTATCGAAGATATGCTGGGTGACCTTACCACATCTGTTCAACCGATCGAAATCAAGGTCTTCGGGAATGACAACAAAATATTGCAATCTTATTCCAAAAGGATCGCCGATTTGATTTCGGAAATTCCGGGATTGGAAGATGTATTCGATGGAATTGTAATTGCCGGACCTTCTGTCGATATTTCAG
>JBJKSY010000078.1:0-3227 GCA_046703645.1 Cyclobacteriaceae bacterium | reverse complement strand
GCCCATTTGGCCAGGATGGTGCTCAGGTTGTTAGTGCTCATGCTTGTGATCTTCACCCATACGGAAATGCTGAGACCTGGAAAGCGGCCGTTGAGAGAAGGATCATTCCCGCAATCTATATAGCTGGTGCTTCCGTTAAAAAAGTAGGACTGGCTTTCGCAAATTCCGCTATCCAGTGTTGCTCCCATGACCTTCCCGTTGTTATGTTCTGTTTCATCATTTGCGTTGCCGTCGAAAGTATAGTGGGCTATAAGGCCGTCATTGATCCCGGCCGGCTGGGACCACGAATGCATTGAAAATATCAGGATGAGAAATAACGGTAAAATGAGTTTCTTCATTATGGGTATATATTATTTGAACATGGGTTTGAAAAATAATAAAACTTCTTGAAATACCTTAAAAATATGCCGTTTTTATGGCGGAGGATTTGATAAAATTGACAACGAATCATATAATATTCTCCCAAATCCTTATTTATGAGCATATTTGCTGATTACTAATGTTCCCAGTCTTACTTGAAATCTAAAGTCTAAATGATCAACCTGTTCAGGAAATTCAAGGAATATAATGACACGGGATTCAGTTCCAGAACCGATAATGAACCTTCCAGGCTCATAAATCCTGACGGATCCCTCAATGTTATAAAAAAAGGACTTTCATTTTTCGATCATTTCAGCATTTTTCACGAACTGGTAAAAATGAGATGGGTTACCTTCAATGCCATTGTCATTTTGTCCTATCTTTCAATTAATTTGTTTTTTGGTTTTGTTTACTGGTTCATGGGCCTTGATCACGTAGGACTTGTATCAACGGGATCTCCTTTGCGCGATTTCCTGGATTCCTTTTATTTCAGTGCCCAGACCCTCTCTACGGTAGGTTATGGGAAAGCCTTTCCTGTCGGTGTTCTCGCCAACCTTGTTGCCATTTTTGAAATGCTGGTAGGAATGATGTATATCGCTTTGGCTGCAGGACTTCTTTTCGCACGGTTTTCAAGGCCTGTTTCCAAGATTGTTTACAGCAAGAATGCCATTGTTGCCCCATACCGGGAAGGAAAGGGGCTAATGTTCCGCATATCCAATGCCAAGAAAAACACCCTGCTGGATGTGAATGTCCGTGTTTTCCTGACCATGAAGATAAAAGAAAACGGAACTGAAACAAGGAAATTCCTGACGCTCGGCCTTGAGCGGACAAAGATCGATATGCTTACCATGAGCTGGACCATTGTACATCCCATTAATGATGAAAGCCCTCTGGCCGGCTTTACCGACAAGGACCTTGAAGATTCTGATGCTGAGATCATGGTTATGATCAACGGCTCGAATGATACTTTTTCGCAACCCATCCATTCGAGAATATCCTATAAATACCATGAGATCGTCTGGAATGTAAAATTCGATTCGATCTTTGAAGCCAGGAACGGCAACACCGTTGTACGACTAGATAAGCTGGGGGCATATTCACCGGTGAATTCGATTCAGTAGCGGGCAGGTCGTAAAGAAAGCTACCTGACTCCTTCGCTAAATCTTTCGTTGGAGACGACCCAAGCTTTTGGCGACGGCCTCTGCATAAGCTTGTGGAAGGCTTTAGCCCCGCGCCGACGGACACGGGAGGATTTTTTGGAAGAATGGAAGTATTGTTTCCGGGTGGAAGGGTTTGGGGCTTCAAACCTTGCTGATGGAGTAGAGAATTCTGCCGGAAATTTACTTTTGATATTAGGGATTCCCTTGTTAAATTTGTGCCCCCTGACGATGAAATTTCATGCGCACGTGGTGGAACTGGTAGACACGCTACTTTGAGGGGGTAGTGTCCGAAAGGACGTGGAAGTTCGACTCTTCTCGTGCGCACATTTTTAAGTTTATTGTTCATTGGGTCATCTGTTCAATAGTTCACCGGTTCTCTGGCTCAATATGATATTTGGATAAATTCCCTGCATCCTCAGCTATTTATATTTATCAGTGAACCATCACAATGTACTCGAACATCAGAAACCTGATACTTCGTCGGGGAATACGAATCAATAAATCATCAAATCAACAAATCAACAAATCAACAAATAGTTTATGGAGAAAAGAGAAATTCATCCTGTCGAACTTACCACTTACCGCTTACTTCTTACTTCTTACTTCTTACCGCTTACATTTTACCGCTTATTTGGTCTCCGATATCAGGATCCAACCTCCGTCCTCATGAGTCATGCCGGCCGACTTTACGGGAATGATTCAACAACCTGAAATATCTCACCGATTCCCTTTGCACCTTCGGAGCCAGCAGTATCCCTGCTGTCATTGTCGGGATTGCCATCAGGGCATAGGTGCCGTCAATAAGATTGATCACCGACTGGATGGACACAACGGCTGCGAAGATAATAGCAGCGAGATAAAAATAATTATAATATTTTTTTCTGTCTTCCCCGAACACAAAACCGAAACATTTGGAGCCGTAATAGGGATAAGCAAAAAGGGTGGTCATGGCGAACATGAATACGCAGGCCATAAGTATATAACTCCCGAATCCCGGCATAGACTTTTCAAAGGCGGCATTGGTCATGGTAATACCCTGAATTGATGTGTCCTTCCATACGCCCGTTATGATGATGGCCAGCGCAGTCAGTGTACATACTATAACCGTATCGATAAATGGCCCGAGCATGGCCACCAGTCCCTGACGGACAGGTTCATCGGTGCGGACAGCCCCGTGAGCCATGGCAGCCGTTCCAAGGCCTGCCTCATTGGAAAAAGTGCCCCGTTTCACGCCCAGAATTATAAGCTGACCAAGAGCGCCTCCCATTACAGCCTCGCCTGAAACGGCATCCCTGAAGATTAGCACAAGACTCGGGATCAGGGCATCAGTGTTTTTCAGGATAATATATAGGACTGCCAGGAAATAGGAGAGGATCATGACAGGCACAAGGGTGGATGCATAATTGCCGATCCTCCTTATGCCGCCAAAGATGACCACTGCAGACATGACTGCAATAAGGATCCCTGTACCCAGGTCGATCTCGAGTCCCCGGGATTGTCCCGTAGAATGGAAAATGATTTCCCTGACAACCTGGGTGTGCTGGTTCACCTGGAAAAGCGGCAATACGCCAATCATGCCTGCCAGGGAAAAGAAAATTGCCATGAATTTCCATCTCCGTCCAAGTCCTGTCACAATAAAATACATCGGCCCTCCGTGCAGGTTACCCTTTTTATCTTTCCACCGGTACATCACGGCAAGTGTGCAGG
>JBJKSY010000077.1:0-4219 GCA_046703645.1 Cyclobacteriaceae bacterium | reverse complement strand
CATGACGGGTCTTGACTTCAGGACTAAAGAGGTTATTGATGCAGGATGCGGCACGGGGGTACTTTCTATCCTGGCAGAGAAATTAGGCTCTGATAAAATTACAGGCATTGATATTGAACAGTGGGCGGTTACGAATGCAGTTGAAAATATTGCGCTTAATGATTGCAGGAATATTAAGATTTATCAATCAGCAATCAATGACCTTGACAGGAGAAACAAGGTTGACATCATTCTTGCCAATATCAACCTGAATGTTCTGACTTCCGAAATCCATTCCTACGCCGATTTTCTAAAAGAGAATGGATTATTGATAGTAAGCGGATTTTATTCAAGGGATAATCCGGTCATTGAAAAAGCCGCCGGAGAAAACGGATTGGTAAAAGATAGTCAGTTAACCAGAAACGGTTGGAGCTCAATAGTATTTAAGAAAAAAACTGACTATTTTTCATGAAAATATCAAAGTATTTCCTCCTTTCGTTATAGAGGGTAAAGAGGCAATAAATTAAATCCTTTCAGTAGTCTATGTCCAAATTGTCCTATAGCATTTTGGCGATTTTCATTTTCACCATTCCTGCGTATTCCTTTACGGCATGGAACGATACTACTGCAATTAAAAAAGATTTTTCCTCTGAAATAAAAGATATCATGGAAAGGACAAAAAGCCAGGATGCGATTGACCTGGGTAACCAGTTTGCCGCTTATTGGAGCAACGGTACCTTTTCTGAATCAGCCAGGGAAAGCATCGATTCCATCGGGGACCTGATGGCCGACCGTAATTTGCCTACCTATCCTTTTTATACGGATTTCATTAAACTGGTCAATGGAATGGCATCGGGAAAAGTAAATTCCGCCAATATGCAGAAGGTGCTGCCGATGATCAGAAAAAGTCTGCTGGCAGAAGATAACAGAACTTTTGCCCGGCTTCTTGCACGACTGAATTACTTTATTGAATTCCATACAATTTATTATTCAAATTACTACCGTCTTTTTGTCACCTCCGATGACTATGACTTTGATTATGTTGGCGCTGAAATATCGTCCGGCCTTCCACTTGCTATGGGAGGAGATAATACAGTTCCTGACAATTCAGGTAATTCCAAAGCGGTACAGGATTCTTCTTCCTTGACAAAATCTTCCGGATCTGCCGGTGATTCCTGGAATTCCGGTTCATCGACTGATAACGGAGGCTGGAGTACTCCTCAAACCTCCGATGCATCCGGCGGCTGGAGTACCGGATCATGGGATAGCTCAGCAAATAACGGCTCTAAAAATTCATCATCCGACACATCGTCCGAACAGGTCTTCACGCCATCGGGACTTCCTGCACAAAGTTCTGCCAACGCTATTGCAAGCTCACCGCTTCCCCCTGAAAAAGGACTGGTGGTCAGGTTCAGGAATACCGATCTTGTTTTTATTACACCCTATGATTCAACAGCCATTAAAGGAACTTCCGGAAGCTGGGTGGTAAGTGAAAATTATTTCCTGGGCGACAGCGGTGAATTTGACTGGACTCCCGCCGGTTTTCAATCCGGGGAAATGAAAGCCGTTTTCAGCAAATATTATTTCAATGTTGACCGCCCGGCAGTAAGCGCTGAAAATGTATCGCTTCAATCGCCCGGATGGCTGGTGAAACCGGCTGAAGGCATATTTAATTATTTCAGTACAAGGCCCGATCGTTTCGGCGTTACTCATTATCCTAAATTTATTTCATACTACAGTGATAATGATCTTAAATTCCCGGGTGACCCTTCCATTTTTCTTAAAGGAGGATTTTCCATTTCCGGAAACAGGATAACTACCAAATCCCTTTTATCGGGAAATACTCTTTTGGAAATCAAGGACAGTACCAGGATCCGTTTGAGATCTGACGGTCCGGATTTTGTAATGGCTGATTCTTCGATCTATTCACCCTATGCAAGTTTTACGATATACCAGGGAAGGGATTCAATTTACCATCCGGCTGTTCAGCTTACCTATAACAGTAAAAACAGGAATTTAATCGCCGAAAAAGCCAAGGGAGAACATTACCTGACACCTTTCCTGGCATCGTATTATAAAATGGAAATCGATGCCACAACCATTCAATGGAAACTTGGGTCGGATTCGCTAAATATTTTCATGTCGAGGGCAAGGAATATTGTTCCCGCCACATTCAAATCATATGATTATTTCAATACAAAAGATCTTGAAAGCCTTTCCGTGCCATTCAGTTTTAACCCGTTGCTGCTTGCCGTCAATTATTCCAGGAAGCAAAGAACGACCGAATTTAATACGGAAGACCTTGCAAATTACTATCATCTGAGCCCTGTATCTGTAAAAGCCGGCATGTCGGCACTGGACCAGAATAATTTTATAAAATACAACATGCAGACCGGGGATGTGATCATGGAGGAGAAAGCTTTCAAGTACGCCGATGACAACCTGGGCAGAAGGGATTTTGATGATCTGCTGATCAATTCAGTTTCAGGAGCCGCCAAAAATGCAACTCTCGATCTTAAAGACAATCAACTTGATGTAAGGGGAATCGAAAGGTTTTATATCAGCCAGATCCTGGATGTTTATATTGTTCCTGACAGCAACCGTATAACGGTACTCAATGACCGTGATCTTAAATTTAATGGTCGCCTGATGGCTGGAAATTTTGAATTCATCGGGAGGGATTTTCAGTTTAAATATGACAGTTTTTATGTGGACATGAATCACATAGATTCCATAAGATTTTATATTGATGATCCTAAAACCGGACTGAAGAAAAGGGTTGAAAACAAACTGGTCTCCATTGATTCGGCCCAGGCTGATTCACTCGGAGGTATGGCTGGTGGATTGACAAAAACCTCGGGAAGGCTGTTTATCAATATGCCTGACAACAAATCAGGGAAGAAAATTTATCCGGGTTATCCGAGTTTCAATGCAGGCCGGGGTGCAATAGTTTATTTCAACAATAAAGATGTTCTTGATGGAGCTTACGACCAGTCCGTCTATTTTGTGATTCCGCCCTTTAAGATCGACAGCCTCAGCAACAGTGATCCTTCCACGATCGGATTCGACGGAAAATTTTACTCGGGAGGAATGTTGCCGCCATTCAATGAGACGCTTCATGTGATGCCCGATAATTCGTTGGGCTTCGATCATGAAATTGATCCGGAAGGGTATGCGCTTTACGGGGGAAGCGGTAGAATTTACAATCACCTCCGGCTCGATAAAAAGGGCCTTACTGCTAAAGGAAATATACAATACCTGACTTCATCGCTAAACTCCGATAACCTGACTTTCTATCTTGACTCCCTGACGGGTAAGGGTTCTGACTTCAAAATGCAGGCAGGCGAGCTTCGCGGAGGAAGTTTTCCAGATGCTTCCATAGCCAGTTTCCGCATGAAATGGTTGCCAAAGAGCGACAGTATGTATCTTACGGATATAGGGAAACCATTCAGTATTTATAATAACACTGCAACTTTTACCGGTACCCTGAATGTTAACAGAAAAGGTGCATTTGGTTTGGGAAACCTTGTTACCAGGAATTCACTTACCAAATCAAAAGAATTTTTCTTTAACCAGACCAAATTCAATGCCAGGCATGCCCAGTTCAGTATTCAGTCCAATGATCCGCAAAAACCGATTCTTTTCGGAAATGACGTCAAATTATTCTTTAACCTTGACCAGAACTATGCCGATATTGGACCCGAGGTTGAAGGTGTAGCTGCGATGGATTTCCCTTATGCGCAGTTTAAAACTTCCATCCCTACCGCCCGCTGGGATTTAAGCAACAGAACCGTGAATATGCATAAGCCCGAAAATGTACCGCTGGAATCATCTTACTTTTATGCTACCCGGCCTGACCTGGATTCACTTGCATTCAATGCCACGAGCGCATCTTATAATATTGACAATTACCAGTTACTCGTAAAAGGGATACCGTTTATAAAGGTGGCTGATGCCAAGATCACTCCTGAAAATAACCAGGTCCTTGTATTGGAAAATGCAAGAATAGGGACCCTTAAAAACACTAACATAGTTATTGATACCCTAACGGGGTACCATCATCTCTATAACGGGACCATCGATATTGTATCGCGCAATAAATTCACGGGTTCGGCTACCTATCGTTTTGTAAATGCCGTAAAAGATACCTTCGCCATTAAAATCGACAAGTTTGAACTGGTTCCTGATAAGACCAAGGGACAAAATGGCCGGTTGCATACCATGGCTTCGGGTTTTGTTG
>JBJKSY010000076.1:0-14108 GCA_046703645.1 Cyclobacteriaceae bacterium | reverse complement strand
CTGGATCAGTATGAAGCTGCAAATGAATCTTATGCAGTTGCTGAAGAAAAATTTAACCAGGGAATGATCAACTCGGTCGATTTCCTGGTACAGAAAACCAACCAGATCGTGGCAGAAAGTACTTTGCTGCAGTCAAAGTATAACCTGATCTATTCCTATAAAGTTCTCGACTTTTATTTAGGCAAACCCTTATCCTTATAAAGAATTTAAAAAAAATATAATACATGTGATCATGAAAAAGAAAACAATAATAACGATCGTCATCCTGGCCGCGGTAGTAGTTGTCTTTGCCGCTATCAAGATGAATCCTTTCTCAAAGAACGATGCAAAAATTGAATTTAATACTGTCGTCGTCAAAAGAGGGAAGATCAGCAATACGGTTTCAGCAACCGGAACCCTGGAAGCCATTGAAACAGTGGAAGTTGGTACCCAGGTTTCAGGTGTTATCGATAAGCTCTACGTCGATTTTAATTCGGACGTTAAGAAAGGCCAACTGCTCGCGGAAATTGATAAGAGACCGCTGAAAATGGCACTTAATCAAAGCAAGGCAACCCTGGATGAAGCACAGGCTGAACTTAATTACCAGCAGGCCACCTACGACAGGAACAAGGCATTGTTTGAGAAAAAACTTATAGCCGAAGCCGATTATGACCAGGTGATTTATAATTACGAACAGGCCAAGGCGAACCTTAAAAATGCCCAATCGAATTATGACCGTAGCCTGATCAACCTGAATTATGCCACGATCACTTCACCTATCGACGGAGTTGTACTTAACCGGGCCGTTCAACAGGGACAAACCGTTGCTGCAAGTTTTAATACCCCGACTCTGTTCTCAATAGCCAACGATCTTACCCAGATGCAGGTTCAGGCCAGTGTGGATGAGGCCGATATCGGACAGGTAAAGGACGGTCAGCATGTCGAGTTTACGGTAGATGCTTACCCGGATCTGAAATTCCCTGGAACTGTTTCCCAGGTCAGACTACAACCGGTGGTAACATCGAATGTTGTAACTTACACGGTAATCATCAATGCCCCGAACCCCGATAAGAAACTCATGCCCGGAATGACGGCTACCTCCACGATCTATGTCCAGCAGGCAAATGACGATCTGCTGATCCCGATGCAGGCTGCAAAATTCCAGCCCGACCAGCAGATGTTGCAGGCATATTATGCCGGCCGGAACGGAGGGCATAAGATGGATTCCGCTAGGACGAACAGGCGGGGTCAATGGCATGGAATGAGAAATGATTCTACTGCGGTATCCGGTGCTGATAACGGCGAAGGGACTGATGTCGAAAGGATATGGATACTTAAGGATGGCAGGCTTTTCCCGAGAAGGATAAAAGTAGATATTTCGGATGGTATCAATTACGGGATCAAGTCGGGACTTAACGAAGGTGATTCTGTAGTTCTTGCCATGACCCAGGCCGGTGGAGCTGCGCAATACCAGTCCGGTGGTTCCAGGAGTCCGTTCCTTCCTAACTTCAGGAGGAGAAGTAATAATAATAATAGTAGTCGCGGAAGATAATAACAGGTAAAATCATGGGTAAAACAATCATAGAAGTAAAACAACTGAAAAAGGATTTCTATATTGGCGACATTACGGTGCACGCCCTGAAAGGAATTGATCTTACCATCAAGGAAGGAGAATTTGTCGCCATCATGGGAGCCAGCGGCTCCGGGAAATCCACCATGCTGAACATTCTGGGTTGCCTGGATCAGCCTTCCAGCGGGGATTACCTGCTGGATAATGTAAACATGGGCGAGCTGAACAAAGATCAGCTTGCACGGCTCAGGAACCAGAAACTGGGATTTGTATTCCAGTCTTATAACCTGTTGCCCAGAACTTCAGCAGTGGAAAATGTCGAACTTCCCCTGTATTATAACAACACGGTAAGAGCAAAAGAAAGAAAGGAAAGAGCGATAGCTTCATTGGAAGCTGTTGGACTTGCAGACAGGATGGACCACATGCCCAACCAGCTTTCAGGCGGACAGCAGCAACGGGTGGCTATCGCAAGATCCCTGATCAATGACCCCGTGGTAATTCTTGCCGATGAAGCGACAGGGAATCTCGATACGCGGACATCATTCGAGATCATGGCGCTGTTCCAGGAACTGAACTCCAAGGGCAGGACCATTGTCTTTGTGACACATGAATTGGATATCGCCAGGTTTGCCACGCGGAATGTGGTGTTCCGCGATGGTCATATAATCAGGGAACAGTCAGTAACAGACCGGCTCAATGCCCTTGAAATGATAAAGAAACTTCCGGTTGAAGAAGACGCTTAAAAATTGAACTATGAATTATTCAAATCTTTCAAGAATAGCCCTCAACGCCCTGAGAAGGAATAAATTCCGGGCTGCTCTTACCATGCTGGGGATTATTATCGGGGTGGCTTCTGTAATTGCAATGCTGGCTATCGGGCAGGGTTCCAAACAAAGCATCCAGAATCAGATTTCAACAATGGGTGCAAATATGGTTATGATTATGCCCGGATCGCAGATGAGGGGAGGAGTACAATTCGGTAACGCCGATCAGCAATCACTGACATTGGAGGACTTTGCGGCAATTGAAAAAGGGACACCGGATATAACTTCCATATCGCCGGAAGTGCGTGCAAGCGGCCAGGTAGTATTGGGAAATAAAAACTGGCCCACGTCAGTATATGGCGTTTATCCTAGTTATCTTGACATCCGGAAGATCAACGTCGAATCCGGCAGGGTGTTCACGGATCGTGAAGTCAAGACCATGGCCAAAGTATGCCTGATAGGTAAGACCGTAATTACTAATATTTTCGGAGAAGGCGCCAATCCTATCGGACAGACTATCCGTTTCAAGAATATTCCATTGAAAATTATCGGTGTTCTCGAAGCAAAAGGCCAGAATACCTTCGGGCAGGACCAGGATGACTTATTGATTGCTCCTTTTACCACTGTCCAGCGCCGGATGCTGGCTATTACCTGGACCCAGGGGATATTTATGTCGGCCAAGGATGAAAAATCGTCAGATAATGTGGTTGACGAGGTGACAAGCATCCTTAGGCAAAGGCATAAGATCAAACCCGGGGACCAGGATGATTTCCGGGTTATGGCCCAGTCTGAATTGCTGACAACATTCACGTCTGTTTCCAATGTGATGACAGTTTTGCTGGGTGTTATTGCAGGAATTTCTTTGCTCGTCGGCGGAATCGGGATCATGAATATCATGTATGTCTCAGTAACGGAACGTACCCGTGAGATCGGACTGAGGATGTCGGTTGGCGGCAGGGGAAAAGACATACTGATGCAATTCCTGATCGAAGCTATGATGCTGAGCATTTTAGGAGGGCTTGTTGGAGTGTTACTTGGAATAATTGCAGCATCAGGAGTCTCATCAGTCATGCACTGGCCGGTAATTGTAACTTCGCAATCCCTGATTTTGTCCTTTGCCGTTTGTGCTGCCATAGGGATTTTCTTTGGCTGGTATCCGGCAAAAAAAGCAGCCGGCCTGAATCCTATCGATGCGCTGCGTTATGAATAAAAATAAAATCTTTTAAGATATGGTCGCCGACCTGCAAAACCGGAAGAATGTTTACGCATGGTTGCATATTGTGGCGTGGATTATCGTATTCATTCTTCCTCTTTATTTCTTTAATTCTGAATGGGCACGAAACTCTTCACTGCCCTCCCGGTACTATGTTTCAGCCTGTATTTACGGCCTGGTATTCTATCTGAATTACCTCCTGCTGGTACCAAAGTTATATTTCAGGAAAAGCCGTATGTCGTATTTCCTGGTTGCCGCCTTATTGATCATTATATTGTATTTTATCGAAGGATATTTGTCAAGCCGGTTGTTCCGGCAGTCCCAGATAGAACTGGAAGTGCGCACTCTCCTGGACAATTTTTCCAGACAACATAACCTGTCGGGCCCTCCCTTCCGCCAATTGCATTTATTCAATTTTGTACTGGTGAACCTGTTGATAACAGGATTTTCGGTGGGGCTGAGAATTTCGGAAAAATACGGAAAGCAGGAAAAACAGCAGAAGGAACTCGAAAAAGTAAGGCTAAGCACCGAACTCGCATTTTTAAAGAACCAGATAAGCCCCCACTTTTTCTTCAATACATTGAATAATATTTATTCACTCATTGAGATCAATTCCAACGACGCCCAGGATGCCGTGCTGAAACTCTCAAAACTGATGAGGTACCTGTTATATGAATCGGAACAGGGATCGGTGAAACTGGAACAGGAACTGGAATTCATGAATAATTATATTGATCTTATGAAGCTCAGGCTGAGCAATAAAGTGGATTTACAGGTTATGTTCCCGGAGAAAACCAACGGCATTGCGATCCCCCCGCTGCTGTTTATTACTTTCATTGAAAATGCTTTTAAACACGGCATCAGTTATAAGGACAGGTCGTTTATCCATATTTCATTGAATATTGAAAATGACGACCTGATCTTCGAATGTTCCAACAGTATTGTAAATGGCGGTGAACCTAAGAACAGCCCATTTTCAGGGATTGGCCTTGAAAATGTATCTAAACGGCTTAGCCTGTTATTCCCGGAAAAACATGATCTCAGACTTAGTCAGACCGTTTCCGAATTTAATGTTAAATTGAGGATCAGTACTACTGTACATGTCAATGAACCTGAAATGTATAGCCATCGATGATGAGCCGCTGGCACTGAAACTTGTTACGGGTTATATAAAAAAAACTCCGTTCCTTGAATTTGCCGGGGCTTTTGAAAATCCCCTTGATGCATTAAAGGAACTTTCCTTTGAAAATATTGACCTCGTTTTTCTCGATATCCATATGCCGGATATTTCAGGTACCGATTTTGCCCGTACACTTCATCAGGGACCCAGGATCATTTTCACCACGGCCTATGAAAAATACGCGGTGGAAGGTTTTAAGCTGGAGGCGGTCGATTACCTGCTGAAACCCTTTTCCTATGAAGATTTCCTCAGGGCAAGCCAGAAAGCTCTGAAACTTTTTGAACTTGAAATGAAAGCTGCCTCGCAGATCGAAGCTTCCGGTGAATACCTTTTTGTTAAATCGGAATATAAAATACGCAGGATAAAATTTTCGGGTATCCTCTATATCGAGGGCCTGAAAGATTATATCAAGATTTTCGTCGAGAATGAAAAGAGGCCGGTGTTTTCACTCAACAGCTTAAAAAACCTTGATGCCAAGCTGCCTTCATCCCAGTTTATGCGGGTTCACCGATCCTACATCGTCAACCTTGATAAAATCGACACCATCGAACGGGGAAGAATACTTTTCGGAGATATAGCCATATCCGTAGGGGACCAGTACAAGGAAAAATTCCAGGAATATATAGATAAGAATTTTTTGTAGGAATTCCGGAACCGGCTACTCATTTTATGGCAAGAATACCTCCTCCCCAATAGGGAAAATCATCCCCGGTTTCCCAATGGCCCAAAGCGCTGGCAGGAATAACGGGATCCCTATTATTAAAGGAAAAGTCAATTTCGTCCAGTCCTGGAATTTCGGATATTTTCTATTTAAAGGATTATTGCCTGTCAAATACCCAGGTCTCGCTGGATTCTCCGAAGGATCCGTTTACAGTAAAATCCATCACCAGGTTGTCTCCTTCCATTCTCAGGGTCCTTTCCATTGTCATATCGCCGTTATCCGTCGATACCTTGGAATTTATCTTTAAAGATTTTCCGTCCGGCGACCAGTTGGCGGTGGATATTACCTCGCTGTCCCTGAAGCCTTTGTTCTTACATTCCTTGCCATCCAGCGTGTATTTATCCGTGAAGGTCATTTCCTGTCCCCGCATATCCGAAACACGTACTACGGTCATTTCATTACCGGCCTGGGTAACCGTAACGGTTGTCGGATGCGAGCTGTACTGTTCATTGAGCTTGCTCTTAGCTTCATCAATTTTCCATTTACCGGAAAAATCTACTTTTCCCTGGGCCAGGGAAACACCTAGGCTTCCCGCTAAAAGGATAAGGGTTGCTGCCAGAATACCCGCATTTCTCTGAAGATGTTTCATAAGGTTTTGGTTTTTATGATTGTTGGAATTGAAACTCTTAATATCTGGAGGTAAATAACCGGGACCGACTTTAAATGTATGAAAAGGAATTTAAAATACAAGGACAAGGACTATAGATATTTTAAATCAACCGTTTTGGCCGTTGATCATGAATCCCGGAAATTAAAAATGCTTTACCGGATCACCAGGCAATAGCCCAGGCAAAGTTCCATGAAATCGGCCTTCCCGAAATTGGCATTAATGTGGGCGCCGGCCCAAAGATTGTTCTTCGGCATTTTATAAGGATTAACCAGATAATAATTCAATCCGATCCTTGAGGCTATGAACCTGCTTGCATCATATTTGAATCCTTTATGGAATTCCCAGCGTGCATTGAACTCGCGGTAGAATGGCTTGTAAAGGTTCAATCCTTCATTGATCTCAAACCCGATATGATTTAACAGGAATTCACAACCCAGGTAAAAAATGAAATCGGAAGACTTTAATTTCGGATGGTCCCTGTAAAAAGACGGGTCAGTTCCCCACTGGATATCCGGGGTATTCATAATATAATGATAAAAGGAATGGTAATAACGGTAGGTAAACCCGGTACTCAGTTTTAGCTGCGGGTTAATAAATATACCGCCGGCAACGGTATAATTATCAATCAGGTATTCGGGCCCTCCGAGGGGATCGGTAGTTCCTCCGAGCTGGTGCCAACCGAGACCTTCTCTCAATTGCAGAAAATAATGCCTGGATTTTTTCAAAGGACTATCTTTTCTCAAAACGGGAATAAGGGGGTCGTATTTTTTCCCGGTGAATTGCATGGCGAGGCTTAATACCGCTGAATTCATTCCATAATTCGGGAGCACAGTATGCGAGTCGGATGTATGAATGAAACCTCCTCCAATCCTGATATTGATATGATCTCCTGTATAAAGGCTTTTATAAGCCAGGAATTGCAGGCCCCAGTTGAATTTTGTACCGATGACAAGATTTTCAGGATTTGTTTCTGCATTATAGGGCCGTGTACAATAGGATAATCCCAATCCGATTTTCAAATCGAAACTTCTTCGCGGATCCCTTGATGATTTCAAAAGAGCATAGGGAATTATGCTGTACTCCCGGCCGAAAACCGCCGGGTTCCCGAAATCCGTATATCCCAGGCTGATACCTGTATTGGGGAAATTATAGTAGTTAACCCAGGCGGAAGAAGAATCCCGGTGAATATAACCCAGATCAAGAAGAAATGTCCTGCGAAAGCCACAGGGCGGGAAGTCACCGTAAATCCGTACATTTTTCCCGACAATAAATTCCGGTTGAATGAAAAAAAACCGGACAGGATTACCTTCACCGGATCGCGCTTCATGAAATGAAAATAATAAAGGTAATAACAAGACGAATCGTCTGACCATGCGGGTTTTTATGAATCCACAAGTTTACTTATTTCGGAGAAATTTATTGGACTGTTTCGATCAAAACAATACGGTAACTTATTTTGGATCATGATTGAATTTAAAAGGAATTGCTGAATAAAATCCAGTTCTAAATTTCATATATTGCAGCCATTATATATAAAAAAATAAGCGCTATGAAAATTTTTTTTACAATGCTCGCTTTCGCCGCGATCAGTGTATTATCAGCTAATGCTCAGATACCGCTTTTTAACGGCAGGGACCTGACCGGGTGGAAGATCTACGGTACGGAAAAATGGTATGTTGATAACGGGGATCTTGTTTGTGAAAGCGGACCGGAGAAACAATATGGATACCTGGGAACTGTGGCGGATTTCAGGAATTTTGATCTTACCCTCGAATTCAAACAGGAAGCCGATGGGAACAGCGGTGTATTTTTTCACTCCTCCATAAATGGCACAATCATCAGCGGGTGGCAGGCCGAGATAGCTCCTCCTGGCGATCATACCGGCGGTATTTATGAATCATACGGGAGGGGTTGGCTTGTGCTTCCCGATTCCGCAAAGGAAAGTGTTTTAAAAATGGGAAAATGGAATAAGATGGAAGTAATGGTAAAAGGGAACAAGGTTACAACCTGGCTTAACGGGGTTCAGATGGTTTCCCTTGAAGATGAGAAGATAGGGGCTGCCAATGGATGCATTGCCCTTCAAATCCATGAAGGGGGCGGGATCCGTGTAAGATGGAGAAATATTGTCATCAGGGAATTATAAAACATCAGCAACAGTGAGGATATCGGCTGCATGCCGACGGAATTTTTTATATTTCCTAAAAAGAAATTCATCATTCAGGAAAGCCAGGGCTTTTCAGGATAATTACCGGGATAAAAATTAAAATTGTCTTAATATGAAATTGTTGGCTTATGGATAAGCGTCGCTATTAAAGCTCATTAATCAAGAGGCCCGACAATTTTCCTCCCATGAAATTCCCCGGTGGGTATCAATCCTGAAATTTCAGCGAGGTTTTCCCGGGTTATCTTCCCTGCCGCGATAATGGTGGCTGAATTACCGGCGGCAAGGATCATCCTCCGGATTACCCGGGCTCCTTCAAGCGCGGTTGCAGCTCCGCCGGAAGTGAGGATTCGTTTTATTTCCTTTATTTTTTTTAATGCCTTCACCTCCCTGACGGGGTCGGGGGTAGCATCGATGGCTTTATGAAATGTAATTTCCAGCGGATAACCATATAAGGCCATGTTATAGGTAAGGTCAATATCGATTGAATTTTTCAGGTTTAAAAAACCAAAAACAATTCCAGCTACACTCGTCTTCCTGCAAAAATCAATACTTGCCTGCATATCCCTGATTTCCTGCCGGTTATAAATAAAATTCCCTCCCCTTGGACGGATCATTACCATAACGGGAATATGTAAGCGTCTTTTTGCTTCTTCAATCATATCATTTGACGGTGTGAGCCCACCCACATCCAGTGAAGCGCAAAGCTCGATCCTGTCTGCGCCGCGTTCCTGCGCACATAATGCTTCCTGAATACTCTCGACGCAGGCTTCTTTCAGTATTTTTTTCTGATCCATTGGAGAATTTTTTCTGATTCCATTCTTGCATCGGAAACATTTCCCTTGAAATTATTATTCATCAGACTGAAGAAAAGAATCTTTCCTTTCCGGTCTATCATGTATCCGCTCATGTTATAGACATGGGTCATGGATCCTGACTTGGCATATATATAAATGCGGGGGTCCCCTGCAGGAAGTTGCATGGAAAGATCAGGTCCATAACCGGGAAGAAGGTCAAAAATTAGCCGTTCCGGTATCTCATGATAAATCCGTGTAAGCAATCGTATAAAATTATCCGGTGTTTGCAGGTTATATCTCGATAATCCGGAACCATCAACCCATGTCATATTATCTTTCAATTCCGGGAACAGGCTGTCAAGTGCATATTTTATTGTCCAGTCTGTATTGATGGTGTCTGTTTTCAGGGAAGAACACAGCATCAGGATCTGTTCGGCAATGAAATTATCGGACTTGTATAACATCAATTTCATGACGGAGTCAATAGGCTGACTTTTTAATATCCTCCAGTCACATGTAAATGTCGTATCAATACAACGAATATCCCTGCCCGTATTGTCCTTCAGTATCTCCAGGGCTAATTTCCGGCTGTAAACAAATGGGATCTGGGTATTTAGGGTGTCAAACCCTTGAAGGGTCCCGGACCCTTCAAGGGTTACATGGAATTGGTTGGAAAACAGATCGCGAGGGGCCTTCCGGGCGGTAATTGATCCAAGAGAATCAGTATTCAGGTTTATGGAATCCCGGAATATTCCGGGCTTGATGAATTCCAATGAATCTTTGAACGGGTAATGAACCCAGATTACATTTCCGAACACGGGAAGTGATGATCGTTGGGGCGAATAATCGAATGGATAATCATCCCAGGCCCAGCCGGGACCGAATTTTTCATCCAAATCGGGAGAGGGAACATAGAAAAGGGAATCGGGGGAAGATCTTAGGAAATCCATTACAGGCTGAGAACAGAAGGAGGGATGCAGCAAGGTAGGATCCCCCATTCCGGAAAAGATGAGGCTGTCGCCTGAGAGGCAATACCGGATTGTGGGTAAAGAATCACCCAGGATATGTATTCCCGTATAAAAAGTAAGCAGCTTGGTATTGGATGCGGGCGTAAAATATTTTTGACCGTTATAACTTATGATCACTTTTTTTTTCTGGGGATCGTAAACTTCAAGTCCTGTGGTGCCCTTCCCCAATACTATGTTTTGATCCAGATATCCTTTAAGTGACCTTTTCCCTGTAAGATGGCTCACCGGTACGCAGGAAGTCAGTGTTATTAAGGCAGGTAAAAGAAAGAGCAGGATTTTGCGAATGGTCATAACTTATTATTTCGGCTTAAATTACGGGAAAAATAAAAAACAATTCGTTTAAAATTCAAACCTGCGCCTGTTTCTTTCGTTAACATCTCGGGGCCTGTACATTTTTTGCCTGTAATATTTTTTGATAATTAATAACACATTGTCTGATAATCCTAAAATTATGAAAGTACATTCCTGCAGGATCATCTGTTCAGCAATAATATTGTTGATCGCACTGGGTTCCGGATGCCGCCGTGAAAACAAAGTAAGTATGTTTAAAGTTGATGAACGGCATAGCGGAGAATATCGCACTCACCCGATGGTGGAACTGAACAGCGTAAAATGGAAATACAGGACAGGAGGGTATGTATTTTCTTCCCCGGTGATTTCAGGTGATATTTTGTACGTAGGAAGTAATGACAGTTGTTTATATGCCATCGATAAAAATACGGGGTTCCTTCGATGGAAATTCAAATCGGGAGGAGAAGTGGCTTCTACCCCTGCCGTAACACCCAAAGAAGCTTTTTTTGTTAGTTCTGACGGGAAGCTATATTGTCTTAATGCATTCTCAGGAAAAAATAAATGGATTTTTAATGGCGGGAAAGAACAGGTATTCACTGCCCCGGGCATTCACGGACTCCAGCCTCGTGACAGTCTCATGGCAGATCCCTGGGATATGTATTTATCTTCACCTGTGATACAAGGAAACCGGATCTTCTTCGGAAGCGGTAACGGAAAATTTTATTGTATAGATAAAACCAACGGGCAGGAATTATGGGAGTTCAAAACCAACGGGGTCATACACAGTTCACCCGTTGTATTTAATAATAAGGTTTATTTCGGGGGATGGGATACTTATATCCATGCCCTGGATATTAATTCCGGCAGTGAGATCTGGAAATTCAAAACGGGAGAGGATTCCCTTTACCATAACCAGACCGGGTTTCAGTCTTCTCCTGTTATTGCTTATGGAATGTTATTTACGGGCTGCCGTGATGCTCATCTTTATGCCCTCGATGCCGAAAGCGGTAAACTGATATGGAAAAAATTCAATCATTATTCCTGGGTGATCAATACACCCCTTGTTAAGGACAGTTTGATCTATTACGGTACATCAGATACCCATCTTCTTTTATGTTTAAATGCTTTTACCGGGGATTCAATAAAATCGGTTTCTCTCCAGGCCTATATTTTTTCTTCACCTGTCATTGCAGAGAACTACCTCTACATTGGGGATTTCAGCGGATCAGTATACGGGATTGACAGAAGCGACCTTGTAAAGATTTGGGATTTCCGGACACCTGCTTCCCTGGAAAATAAATCCGGCCTCCTTAACGCTGATGGAACCGTAAATCCTGGAAAGGCCGGAGAATTCTTCGGTGATGCTCCGACCTACACTAAAATGACTGCTTTTGTATCAGCGCTTTATTCTGAGGGAGCTGTATTGTCAACACCGGCAGTCGATGAAGGGAAAGTATATTTCGGGAGCACCGATTCCTGCATATATGCGTTACAGTAAATTAAAACACCTATTATCCAGGAGGTAAGGTGAACTTCGAACTCAGGATCTTTGGGTATATCCGGCCGGATGATACCGAATGTTATATCCCTTTAATTAAAAAGCGACTACATTTCACCGGGGAGCGGGATATCAGGCCGGCTGCTTGTTATGCACGTATTTTATGATATCAACCCTTTCTTTTGTGACTAACCCTTCCTGTACTACTTCATCAATGAAGGGCATGATCAGGTTGATTTTTTCTTCGGAATCAACGATTTCAATTACAATAGGGAGGTCTTCCGAAAGAGTGAGGAGCTTGGTTGTATGAATTCTGCTGTTGCCTCCGAAACCCATGATACCCCGGGTTACAGTTGCGCCGGCAAGATGTAATTCCCGCGCTTTCAATACGATCTGTTCATATGCAGGTTTACCATGATGAACATCGGTTTCGCCTATAAAGATTCTCAGTAAAACACCCCTGTCTGGTAATTTCATCGTTATTGGCCTGACGGCATTAAAGTTCTTGATAATATAATTCCGATTACGACCATTGTTAATCCCACCCCCGTACTAAGTACTAAATTTAATAAACCGGTTTTAATATTTCCATCCCTGATGTAATTCAAGCTCTCCAGCATATAGGTGGAAAATGTGGTAAATCCTCCCAGAAATCCGACAAAAATGAAGTTTCGCCAATTAGGTGAGAAAGGCAAATAATCGGATAATCCCCATAAAAATCCAATCAGGAAAGATCCCGTAATATTGACCGTAAAAGTTCCATAAGGGAAGGAAATGCCTAAAATATTGTTGACAAATCCTGATAGATAATACCTGCTCAGCGTTCCGGCCGCTCCTCCGCTGATGATTGCCAGTAGCTTATACATCCTTTGTAAATAATTTGATCATTAATCAATAACAAATAAATGGTGAATCCGATATTAACCATAATAATAAAAAAAAACACCCCATCGGGGTGTTTTTCATATTATGATCTTTCTTAATTAATTCTTACAGGTCACACCTTCAGCAGCTATATAGAAGGTCGGCGGTGTACTGGATGAATAGTTAACACCGGTGAAAGAGAATTGATATACATTGGTGCTGATGCCTGAAACCGCGTACGGATAAGCTTCCGGAACTGTGGATGGCGCCGTTGTCCCGATATATAAATGCGCCTCGGTCAATGAATAGGTCGGATCATTTATCCTGTAGGTTACAATCACATCATAAGTTGATGAGGAAGGATAGGCATAGTAAAAAACAGAGACAATGCCTACATTGATACCGGTGGTTATATCATTCAATCCGGAATTAGCATAGAAATTCTTGACCGTTGAGGACGCACTGGGCGTAAATGTGCTATACCATCCCAGTTCATTTGTTTTCGCCTGGTAACTGTTGGTTCCTTCATTCCATGCATCGTAACAAGTCACGCCACCGCCAGCAGGCTGGCAAGCCTGAATTGTGTAGTCATATGTCCATCCCCAACCCCAGGCTTTACCGATCTTATTATTTCCGTAACCCCATACTCCCTGGTACCGAATAAAATAATGGCCCCTGAATTTTTCCCATTTGTATATGATGGCAAATGCTGCCACAGTTGTGCTGTTCTCGATATTTGTCAGGGGAACAGACATGGTATGATCATTTACTTTAGTCAGTACATTGTCCATGTTTCCGTAATGACTGTAATTCAACAAAAACATATCATCCATGTCACGAAATCCTTCATGATCCCTTTCATTATGTTTAGGAGAGTTATAAAGCTTATCCTGGTAAGGAAACTTCCCGACAATAGGCATTCCCCAATGACTTACAGGGACTCCGCTGGCCGGTCCGACATAGAGATAGGTTTTCAAAAGGTACCACCCGCTATCTGTTTCGAAATTCACATAAAGGCTGTCCTGATCGTTTCCGATTGATACATAACCGACTTTTCCTTTTTGGTTCAGACCAACCATGGGGTTGATCATAATATCTCCACAAACACTGGAATTATCAAGTCTTGCCGATCCATTATCCTTATGTAACCATGTCAGGTTTGCAGGTTCCTGGTTCTGAGGTTGTTGTACTTTAACCTCGTTAAGATTGTCCGTCTGACATCCCCAAAGAGACATCAGGAATACAATCATGGTGAGGATTGAGTTTTTTAAAATTCGATTCATAATTATACCCTAATTGAGAAAATAAAATTAATTATATCCTTGGTTAAATTCAATTTTTTATTGGAAAATAAATACTTTATATTACATTAATATGATATTTTATGGAATAGTAACCATATACGGTTGTTAAACATCATTTGAATTGCATT
>JBJKSY010000075.1:0-6941 GCA_046703645.1 Cyclobacteriaceae bacterium | reverse complement strand
ATAGTGTGGAACCATGAGACGAAAACCCTGAAAGAGGGTAGCCAAACCATTACATTTGACTGACCCGGAACCTTCGGAAAAAAACTATTGATTAATGGAAAATGTGAAATTTCTTTCTGAGGAGGAGCTCGAATCCGGTATTGATTTTATAAAACAGTCTCCCGATAATGAGGGCCTACTTAAAATGATCGTATGCCGGCCACGGAAGGATAAAAGGGAAATTCTTAAGGAGGGAGAGATCACCCTGACTGAAGGACTTGTTGGGGATAGCTGGAAATCCAGGGTTCTGGCCAGAAATGAAGATTGGATGGAACAGATCGAACGACAAATCACCATAATGAATTCCAGGGCTATCACACTTATTGCCGCTAGTGAAGATCGCTGGCCCCTGGCAGGAGATCAGTTATATGTAGATCTGAATCTTGATATAAATAACCTGCCTGCGGGAAGCCGGTTAAGTATAGGAGAAGTGATCCTTGAAGTAACGGATAAACCTCACCTGGGGTGCAGGAAATTCGCTAAACGATATGGTATGGAAGCCATGAAATTTGTAAACTCCGATATGGGAAAAAACTTACATCTCCGGGGGATCAATGCGAAAGTGATCAGGGGAGGAAAGATTGCAACAGGGGATATTGTTAAAAAATTATGATGATTTTTCAGTCTTTATTACCCTGGTATTTCTATAAAACCGATATCGTAAGGCATCAAATTGGGAATTAAAAACTTTGGATAAGGAAAAAGAATGCACGATATTTCGAATGTATCTGTTGACGGACCGGGTAAGCATTTTCGATGTGGATCCGCAATTTTTAGCCGGGACCGAAGGATTGTTTTTAATTCCTTGTTTTATAAAAAAAAATTTAATGTTTTAATAAGATAAACTGTAGGTTATGAAAAAAAATGTGAAGAATGTGTCCCGCCGGAAATTTGTCAAAGACCTGGCGGGTGCCTCTATGATGGCATCGGCATTTCCCTATCTGATGCTGAATAAGGGAAGTAAACAAAAGATCATCCTTAAGCCTGAACCCAATCCCTACGCGGACAAGAAATTCATGGCCAATGATAAAATAAGAGTGGGAGTGATCGGTTCAGGTATCATTGGTTTTTATAATATGGTTTCTGCCCTTTCAGTAAATGGAACTGAAATAGCAGCCGTATGTGACCTTTATGACGGAAGACTTACCAGGGTGAAAGAGGTTCACGGGAAAGATATTGTAACAACCAAAGACTACCACGAGATCCTCAGCCGTCCTGATATAGATGTCGTATTGATTGCGACTCCTGATCACTGGCATGACAGGATCACGGTGGATGCCCTGAAAGCGGGAAAGCCTGTTTACTGTGAAAAGCCCATGGTTCAGGAAGTATCGGAAGGCCATAAAGTGATTGCAGCCGAAAAGCAATATAAAGGCAAATTACAGATTGGAAGCCAGGGGGTAAGTTCCATTATCATCAATAAGGCCCGTGAATTATATAAAGCCGGCGAGATAGGAGAACTAATTACCGTCGAAGCCGCATATGACCGGCATTCCTCGCTTGGAGCCTGGCAATATTCAATCCCGCCGGATGCATCGCCTGAGACCATCGATTTCAATACCTTCCTGGGAGATACGCCAAAAGTCCCGTTCGATCCCATCCGGTTCTTCCGCTGGAGGAATTACCAGGCTTACGGAACAGGGATCGCCGGCGACCTCTTCGTACACCTGTTCTCCTGGACTCACCGGATCATCGACTCCCTGGGACCTGTCAAGATCTACGGCTCGGGTGGCACAAGGTACTGGAAGGACGGAAGGGACGTTCCCGATATCCTTACCTGCGTAGTGGATTATGACAAGGAAGATTCTCATCCGCCCTTTAATATGCAGATACGTGTGAACTTTACGGCCGGCGGAGGCGGGGAAGGATCCCTTAAACTGGTCGGTTCCGAGGGTACCCTGAAATATGCGGACGGCGAGCTGACCATGTATAAGACTCCATTCCCGAACAAGCCCGAATACGGCGGATATGATTCACTGTTCACTTTTGCCGAAGCGACTCAGAAGGAATTCATAGCGGATTATAATAAAAAATATTTCGATGTTCCGCCGGATCTTACCGGACCCAGCGAACTGACTTTTAAGGGACCGGAAGGTTATGATGAAAGAGATACCCACTGGGCCAATATGATTGCAGCCGTTAGGGAAGGAAAGCCCATTATAGAGAATGCTACTTATGGGCTCCGGGCTGCCGGTCCCGCCCTTATGTCGAATATGAGTTACTTCGACAAGAAAATTGTCAATTGGGATCCTGTTAATATGGTTATTAAAAGCTGAAATTGATCAGGATTATTTAATTTTGATAGAATAAATTAACAGGAGGCTGTCTTAACAGGGCAGCCTCTTTAATAATAAAACTGAGTATGAAGAATTTCTGGATTACCATTTGGATCGCCGGCATACTGATTTTTCTTGCCTCCTGCAAGCAGCAAAAATCACCTCCCGACAAACCCCTGGGCTTAAAGACCGAATACCAGGTGAACCCTGTGGGAGTAGATACTTCCATTCCAAGGTTTAGCTGGATCGTCAACGATACGGTTCGGGGGGCCAGTCAATCGGCCTACCGGATCCTGGTAGCATCCAGCCCCGGTATTTTGAATAAGAATACCGGCGATATCTGGGATTCCGGGGTAATCCAGAGCGATGAGTCAAACCTGGTTTCCTATGGTGGATCCGATCTTCATTCCCGCCAAGTGTGTTACTGGAAAGTGATGACCTATGATGAATTCGGGCAACCTTCCCCGTTCAGCGATGCTGCTACTTTTGAAATGGGCTTATTGAACAAGAGCGACTGGCATGCGAAATGGATCGGTATCAATGAAACCGGGAAACCACCGAAATCCACTATGTTCAGGAAAGATTTCATTGTAAAGGGAAATATAAAAAAGGCCAGGGTTTACATTACCGGGCTGGGAACTTATGTCCTGTATATTAACGGAGAAAAAGTCGGTAATGACCTGTTAACTCCGGGATGGACCGATTATTTCAAAAAAGTTCAATACCAGGTATATGATATCACCAGTATGCTGAAGGAAGGTAATAATACGGCAGGGGCTGTTCTGGGAAACATGTGGTGGAGCAGCGGCCTGGGATGGCAGGGCAACGGGGGTTCCGTTTACAGCCACGGACCTCTCAGGTTTATTGCCCAGCTTGAGATAGAAACCAGCCAGGGCAATGAAGAGGTGATCACTGATAATTCCTGGAAAGGGACTCATTCGCCTTATATTGAAATTACGATTTATAACGGTGTTACCTATGACGCGCGGCTTGAAGAGAAAGGCTGGGATAGCCCGGGCTTCAATGACAGGCACTGGAGCCCTGTAACTACTCTGAACATGGATTCCATTAGACTTGTAGCACAGCAGGAACCGCCGATAAGGGTATCCGATCTAGTGACGCCTGTAAAAATATCGGAACCGGCGCCCGGAAATTACGTGTTTGATATGGGCGTCAATATGGTTGGATATTGTAAACTTAAAGTAAAAGCGCCACGAGGCACGGAAATTAAACTCCGGTACGCGGAATTACTCCACCCTGATGGAACGGTAGCCCAGGAAAATTTAAGATCCGCAAAAGCAACGGATAATTATATCTGCAAAGGAACAGGCGAAGAAGAATTCGAACCCTTGTTTACATACCACGGATTTCGATATGTGCAGGTATCGGGCCTGACGGAAAAGCCTGATAAGGAAACTCTTACCGGGCTGAAGTTTCATTCATCGGTTGAACCCGCCGGCAAATTTTCTTGCTCGAAAGGTATCCTTGATTCCATCCAGGCGAATATTGTCAGGGGTGAAGAGAGTAACCTGATGAGTGTTCCTACCGATTGTCCCCAGCGGGATGAAAGACTGGGATGGATGGGAGATGCACAGATCTTTGCACCGACTGCCTGCTACAATATGAACCTTGCAAGGTTCTTTTCAAAATGGGAGCACGACATTACTGACTCACAGGACACTGCCGAGGGATATGTTTATGATGTTAATCCTGCAATTGTAGTCGGGGGACCTGCAAAACCTGCCTGGGGTGATGCGGTGATCGTAATTCCTTACGAAGTGTATAAATTTTACGGGGATAAAAGGATCATCCGGGATAATTACAACGGAATGAAAAAATGGGTGGAATATATGCATGCAAGAGCCAAAAATCATGTTTATACCTGGTCAAATAATGATTCTACCTGGTTTGGATACGGAGACTGGATCGCCGTTGAACCTTCTCCCGCTAAACCTGTTTCGGATGAATATTATTACCATTCCACCGAGCTTCTTTCGCAGATGGCATCCATCATCGGGAATGAGGATGATGCCGGTTTGTTATCCGAACGGTTGCCCGCAATCAAACAATCATTCAATAAGGCTTATTACCTGCCGGATTCCAATTCTTACGAGGGAAAAACTCAAACGGCTAACCTTATTCCGGTAGCCTTCGGACTGACAGATGACGATAACGCTGATATTGTAATGAAGACAGTTGCTGATAATGTTGCAGCTCGCGGCGATCATCCTACGACCGGTTTCCTCGGAACTTCTCTTTTGCTCCCCCTGTTGTGTGATTACGGATATAAAGATATCGCTTATGCAACGGCCACTCAGCGTACTTATCCTTCCTGGGGATATATGCTCTCGCAGGGGGCGACCACCATGTGGGAATTGTGGAACAGTGATAAGGAAAAACCCGAAGGCATGAACAGCAGGAATCATTTTGCGCTGGGATCGGTAGGCGAGTGGTACTATGAATATATAGCTGGCATCCGGCCCGATATCAAAGACCCCGGCTTTAAACATATAATTTTCCAACCGACCCCGATGGGTGACCTGACACATGCCAGCGGTGAGATCAATACGGCTTACGGACTGGTGACGTCGGAATGGAACAAGGGGAACGGGATATTTGAACTGAATATTCATGTCCCGGCTAATACCTCAGCAGAGGTACACATACCCATTGCAGAGGATAACCATATCGAAGAAAACGGCAAGGTCATTTACAGGAAAGGAAGAATTACAAGGAGCAGCGATTATATTAAACTGAATTCCAGTTCGGATACGGAAGTGATCTTGGATGTGAAATCGGGAACTTATCACTTTTCCGTTCTGTAAAACCCGGACCTTGAAATCAGGGATTGCCTTCCTCCACTTTAGTTTGAGGGGAAAAATGCGGTGAAAATACCCGTGAAATATGGGCATTCACTGCCTGCAGATCCGTGTGCTCAGCGCGTGTGAAGCTGACCCAACCTAAAATATAGATTCTCTGAACCGAAATGCAGAAGTCTGATTTATCAAATAATAGCTCCTCGTTTTCTTTCAGGGATAATTAGAATTTACGGCTTCTATAAACCTTTAAGCCCTGAAAATTGCTTTGAAGATGATATTTTAATTCTTAAATTTTCCGTGCCTTTAGGGATATTTTTTAATACTGCTATTTTTTAATTTAAAATTCACAACTATGAAAAGCTTAATTGTAATCGCTTGCCTGATTTTTATTCCGTTGACAGGAAATTCACAGAATAAAGGTTGGAAACAACTCTTCAACGGGAAAGACCTTACCGGATGGTCTCATATTGGTCCGGGTGAAGTTGTAGTTGAAAATAGTGTGTTGAAAACCGTTGGAGGTATGGGCTTGCTTTGGTTCACCGGTCAGAAATTCCGTAATTGCGAGATCAAGGTTATATACAATGTTGCCGACAATGATGTCAATTCCGGAGTTTTTATTCGTTTGCCGGATGCTCCGACTGATCCATGGGAGGCAGTGAACAAAGGATATGAAGTTCAGATCGATAACGGTATGAGACACCTTTCCGATGATTATCATGTGACCGGGGTGCTGTATTCATTGACCAAGGCCATGGCCTATCCCCAATTCCGGCCGGGTGAATGGAATGAAATGAGGATCATACTGAAAGGACCCATAACCATGGTTTATGTAAATGGTAAAAAGGTTACCCAATACACTGAGGGCGAACCGGTCCCTCCTGAAAAAAGATGGTTTGAACCTGACAGGGGACCGAGACCCATTGAAGGATATATCGGCATTCAGAATCATGATGACCTTTCTACAGCATTTTTCAGGGAAATTTCAGTACGTCAATTGAGCGATGAAGAAATGCAACAATAAAAAGATTTAGTTCATTAATCATTGATTTCCGGGAGGGATCAACCGGATTTCGACCCTCCGGTTTATGGCATTTTCCCGGTCCCTGGGCATGCGGATCAGTGGGCGGTTTTCACCGAAGTATTCAGCTTTCACAACGAAACCGGGCACGCCCTTGGAAAGGAAAAATGACCTGACATTCTCCGCTCTTCTTTTGGAAAGATCAAGATTGTGCAATTCCGTTCCGCTTTGATCGGCAAAACCCGAAACCAGTACCCTGTATCTTTTATGCTGGAACAGGAAACTCGTGATCGAGTCAAGTTTGGCGATTGCAGGGGTTGTGAGGGAATCCTGGTTTAGCCCGAAGAACACAAGTTCGGTGTTTTCTTTTTTCAACAGGATATGATCGGGAATCACTTCCGGGATGTTCATATTCCTGATATTCAGATCTTCCGAGTACCTGATATAATGATCGGCAGTTACTTCCTTGATATAATTCCCGGGAATTTTCCGGATCACAACCGAATATTCACCGGTAAGGCTATTGCTTTTAGCATGAGCGACGATATTTTTTGTCTGCCTGTTGATGATCCTGATGGAGGATTCTACCGGGTTGCCATAATAGTCGGTGACCACACCATTGATGACCAGGGTGGGGAGGGGGCGCAATAATTCTCCCGGATTTTTAATGACCATCCGGTAAATATCATCATTACGAAGGAAGAAAATTTCCGTTCCCAGCGAGTTCATGGTAAACCCGTAGTCGTCACCGGAGGAATTGAATGCCGGTCCAAGGTTGATGATCTCTTC
>JBJKSY010000074.1:0-2856 GCA_046703645.1 Cyclobacteriaceae bacterium | reverse complement strand
TATCAAAACCTTCCTGAATCGTTAAATCGACCATCTGCAGGGCGGTTTTACGGACCCTCTGTATAAGATCAGGGTCATTCATCACTTCTGCAGCTTCGCAGAGCAACCAGCTCCCTTCGATATCATGGCCATAAGAGACACGGTCCGATCTCAGCACCCATTCTTCATCGAAGAACAAGCCGAAATGATAAGACTCCTGAAGAATTTTTTCAAGAAAGATCGAAATGAGATTATTGATCCTTTCCTGTAATTTTTCATCGGGCCATACCCGATACAATCCCGTGTATGCCTCCAGTACGTGAAGGTGGGTATTCATCGTTTTCTTTTCATTGGCATCCTTATCCGAAAGACGGAGGTCTTCAAGAAGATGCCATTCCCTGTCGAATGCCTCGAAGTAACCATTAAAATCCTTATCAAATGCGAAATTCTCCAGGGCCTCATAAAGGCTGACAGCTTCCTTTAAAGCCTCACCTTCATGAAACACTTTATAATATTCGGCGAGTGCATAAATTCCGAATGCCGAGGCATAAACCTGCTTTTTTGTTTCAAGGGGATTCCCTTTTTTGTCAACAAGCCAATAAACTCCTCCATTCAATTTATCGACAAAATACGTGATATAATAGCTGAAAGCCCTATGGGCAAACTTCGCGTATTCAGGATCACAGTAATGGGCATATACGGTGGAGAAACTCCAAAGTATCCGGCTGTTCAGCACACTCCCTTTAGGCGACCCTTTTATTCTTTTATTTCGGCCGTCGATCCTGCCATGGAATCCGCCGGATTTTCTGTCCCGCATTCTTTTCATCCAAAACGGAAGTATGCCGGTTCTCAATTCCCGGTCCAGCTCAGAAAGAAATTTTGTGGTATCAGGCATTAAAAAATATTTTCAGAATAATTTCCTAATATAAATAATATTAAGACCTTGAATGAAATTCTGTTTTAGAATGATAAAAAAAATATTATCCCGATAACATTAGTGAATCTTCAGGCCATAGGATTGATTTGTGGCTGAATTCATCTCTCTCATTACAGTGGGAATTAAATTTAAATTAAAAAGCAGCAATTCATTTACTTTCAATAATATACCAGAATATTCATTTTGTAAGAACAATATTGACGCTGGCTTTTGTCCATCTGCCATTATCCAGGAGCCAGTAATGAACTTCCTGTTGGAATTTATCACTGATTTTTGAATAATCCGGTCCTTTAAAATTCTCAGGTGTAATACCTGTCTTATAAGATGCCACAAGGGCTTGGTTATAAAGGTCCCCGATATAGTAAGTCCTGATCTTTACAGTGATCTGGTTCCCTTCCCAGTTCCAGCTTGTGATCCTGTAAACGGAAGGCAGGATCAGCTCGAAATCAATGCCGGATCTCTCATCTTTTGCATTAAGAGGCCGGTAATATCTGTTGTTCATTGCTATCAGCAGACCAGCTATATCCTGAAGCCGATAGTTCTTCAGTGCAGCAAGGCTCTTTCCCCTCAGATTCATCACATTGATCATTTCGCGTTCACTCTTCAGGCTGTACAGGCTTAAAAAATCTTTTGCTTTGTAATATTCCTGTATATCAGCAGGAAGGTTTTGCTGTTGTGCCCGCACATTTATACTTAGGGAAAAGATAACCAGTGCGGGCAGAATTATTCTTTTCATAACTGCCGGGATTAGGTAAATAATCTGTTTGTTTCTTTTAAGATACAAAATTCATTTGGCCGGGTCAAAACATTTAACATTTTTATCGAAGCTTAAAGGATCATCGATAATTATCGGTCTAATTTCATGCTAACAGTGAATAAGATCTTAGATTACATTTCGTTTATACAACTGAAGGAATCGTCAAGTTGGATCTCTATGAATTATTGATCCTGTATAGGGGAACATTTTAGTTTTCAAGGCGATAATTTTGTATATACTTTCCTGAAAATGAATTTCCGGTCATTTGTCATTCTGATTTTTATACTATCATTCAATATGCCCGGTTTACAGGCTCAGCAAAATGATATCCCGGTGCTGAATATACAACCCGAAAAAGTAACAAAGATGGACATCATTAACAGTCCTTACCGGGAAACCAATCTATGCCTGACTCCCGACGGAAAATACCTCTTCTTTCTCTCAGGTCGTGGAGGCATGCCCTGGAGTGATTCAGCGTATACTGTTTATCGCGGACATGTGGAAGCCGATGGAGACATTTATTACAGCAAACGGGTCGACAGTGTATGGACGGCCCCGGTATGCCTGGGACAGAATGTCAATACGGGGATGGGTGAAGATGAGCCCAATGTGACCCCTGACGGGCAGTATGTAATATTCCAGAGCTGGAGGGAAGGATGGGAGAAGGAAGGCGGACCTTATTATATCAGCGAATTATCAGGGGATGTATGGGGCGTGCCCAAGCCATTGGGCGGAGGAATCCATGATTTTTTCTATGACCGTGTCAAGGCCAACGATTGGATGTATGCCACCGACGGCTCCACATTTTCACCGGACGGGAACACTTTCATTTTTGCCGCCGGGAAATTATATGACAAGCCCATGGACCTTTACATGGCAAAAAAGGTTAACGGGCAATGGAAATATCCCGTTAAGCTGGACCTCAGTACGGATAAAGATGAACGTTCGGTATTCCTGGCAGCCGACGGCAAGACGCTGTTTTTTTCTTCAGCCGGCTACGGTGGATATGGCGGCCTTGATATTTTCAAAACCATCATTCATGAGGATGGGAGCCACGAAGAGATCATCAACCTTGGACCGGCATTCAATTCCTCCGGTGACGACTACGGGTTTACCATGAACTCGCTGGGAACGGAAATTTTCTTCCTTCGTAATGATGATATTTACCGGATGGTCATTAAAA
>JBJKSY010000073.1:0-3730 GCA_046703645.1 Cyclobacteriaceae bacterium | reverse complement strand
GATAATAATAAGGTATATTGATGTGGCTTACATACCCGCCGAAGCGTGTGATTCCCATTACGCGATCACCAACAGCGAAGTCCATTACCTTCTCTCCCACCGAAGTGATCACCCCGGAATATTCCAGGCCGGGAATAAACGGACCTTCCGGGATAGCCTTATATAAACCTAGGATGGAAGCAATATCAGCAAAATTGAGTCCAACCGCTTTTACCTCAATGGCTACTTCCTCGGGTTCCGGCGGGTTCAGCTCTTCTTCAACGAGTTTCAGGTTATTGACGGAACCTGCCCTGGGCATTAACTTGTACACTTGACGATGCATTGGATTTTTTGCTTCAAATATAATAACTGAACACAGAATGAATTTATTCCGGTTTCCAAATTTCCCGTACCGGCCCTGATATGCTGTAAAAATTTAAAATGATAAATGGAATAAATTCAGGATTCCCTGAAATTTTTTATTCCGTTCAAACGTTGATATTTAGGAATTAATTCAGTTTCCATTATTTGAATCAGCTTTTATGAACCGTATTTTTTACTGTGTCACGGTTTTCCTCTTTGTGGTTTACCCCGTATATTCACGCACGTACGGCGGTTATATCGAAATTTCACATATCGCGAACACAGCGGATTCCTATTCCGTAAATTTATATTTATTGTCTTATCTCTCTTCGTCAACGATGCCTTCAGGAACCCTGGACTTCGGTGACGGCAACTCCGTTGATCTTATTTATCCCGATGAAGTGCTTCGACCCGACCCGGCCACCCAGATAAATATTTATCATTACAATCATTCCTATGCAGGTCCCGGTATATTTAAGCTTTCCTTCAGGGAGGCAAACAGGAATCCCGGGATCATCCTTTTACCTGACTCGGTTTATGCTCCGTTTTATATTGAAACCAGCTTCGTCATTGATCCTTTTATGGGATTTACTTCCCCGCCGAAAATCCATATTGATCTGACAATGAATACGGTACATGGCCTGCCTCTGGTTTATTCACTCGTGGCGAGCGGTTCGTCCCCGGATTCCCTGAGCTATAGCCCAGTGATCCCGGAAAGTTTAAACGGGAAGGATGTCAGCGGATACATTTATAGATATGAAACAAAATATTCCGGCGATCCTGACCCTCCGATTATCACAACGGCTGCCGGTGACATTCTTTACCAGAATCCTGTCAGGAACGGTTTTTATAATTATGCCCTGAGAATTGACGAATGGAGAAAGGTCCTTAACCAAGCCGTGAATATCAGCTATATGATACTTGACTTTAATGTTAATATCGATCAGACAGAAACAGATCCTTTCAGTATAACCGGATTACAGGATACCGTTTTTTTAGTGGGGAAAAATTCAGATCAGGAATTCAGGATCGAAGGAAAACAAGGAGACAGCATAATGGCAAATTTATATTCCGGTATACCTGAAGGGACACAGGTCAAACTTAACATGCCCGATACCGGTCTGCTTTCCTTACCGGTCGAAGGTAAAATAGCCTTTTCCGGTACATCTGTTCCGGCTCTCTACCAACCTTCCAAAATTGTATTATCGGTAGCTGACATCTCCCGATTCTCTGTCCGTAGTTATAGATCATTTTTCGTCTGGTTCAGTGAAAGCCCTTCATCCCCGGAACCTCCTTCGGATTTATCCATAGCTCTCGCGTTCCGTAACAGGATCAAGCTTCAATGGAAGGACAATTCATTTGATGAAGCAGGCTTTAAAGTTGAAAGGGCCGATTCCTATAACCCGGATTTCATTAGAATAGCCGCCCTTTCACGGAATACCACGGAATTCACTGATTACAATGTGCTGCAGGACCGCGATTATTATTACCGTGTTACCGCTATGGGAACTGAAAGATCTGCCGAAAGCGACATCCTTACCGTAAACAGGTCTGAAATAGTGGAAGGAATAAATGAAAACCCGGAAACCTCATTTATAAGGCTGTACCCAGTTCCGGCAAGAAACGATCTTAATGTTGAAATTAAAAGCAGGAATATTTCCGGATACAGGGTAACCATTTGCGACCTGAACGGCAGGGTATGGAAATCGCTGGAGATTATTCACGGGAATTCAGGTTTAAATCTGACCCTGGATATTTCCGGACTGGAAGCAGGTGAATATATTCTTTCCGTGTCCGGGACCGGCTATACGGAATCCAGGCGTTTTATGAAGTCGGAGTAAAATAATTACCTTAAAGAATTGTCGTTATAAAAATATAAAACTTAAATTATTTGCCTGAAGTTCCTGACACTTACCCGCTTATTTTAAACAAGCCGATACTCAAATCATGAAAGCATTTTTTCTTTTCATCGGTTTCATTTTATTTTTCATTATCAATGCTTATCCCCAGTATATTCTGGGAGGCTATATTCAGGCAGAGGAAAGCCAGGGAAATTCCTGCAAAATTACCCTATGCCTGGTGACCGATGGCTCAAGCCTGGTTTCGAATTTACGTGGAATGATGGACTTCGGGGATGGATCGGGGGTCACATCCACCGATATCCCTGATACTATCCTTCAGCTAAGTCCGTATGAAGGCCGGAATGCGGAATTATACAAATTCAGGTACATGCATACTTACCCCGGGCCTGGATACTATAAAATCAGCTTTACAGCGTCGAACCGTAATGGAGGCATTGCAAATATCTCCAATTCCGTGAATACGCCTTTTTATACTGAATCTTCATTGATGATCGATCCTTATTCCGGAAATAATTCCCTGCCTGAAATCCTGAACTATCAGCCGCTGGCATCCATGGAAGGAAGTGATTATTTTTTTGCCCTGGCTGCCATAGATCCTGACACCGATTCATTATCCTACGAACCGGTTATACCCGGCGCAGGTAAAGGCGTACAGGTTCAGTCTTTTTCCATCCCTTCCACAAGCGTGGGAAATGTAACAGCCTCTCAGCTTAATACCTGGAATACCACCGGCGACATGATCTGGCAAAAGACCGAGAACCCGGGAGAATATGTCTACGCCGTTAAAGTCAATAGCTGGAGAAGAACCACAACCGGAATTACCAAAATGGGATATGTGATATATGATTTTACCATGCTTCTGGCCGGTTCATCATATCCCGCAGATTTCCTGGAAAAGATGAAAGATACAGTCCTCCTTGCCAACACTGACCATGTGATAAAGTTCGGGACAACCGGGGTCGCCGGGGATTCCATCTTAATTCAGGCATACAGCGATTTGTCGGGAAATTCCAACCCGACTTTGGATAAAAATGACGGATTGTACACGGTTCCGGGATCAGGCCTCATCACGTTGAAAAGTTCCGCCCAATATAAAGCGGATCATCCCTATAAGATCGTGCTCACCGCGACAGATTATAACATGGGATCTTTTCAGGTTCAGCATTCCTTTTTCATCTGGTTCAGTAAACAAAATTCCACCCCGCAACCTCCTTCAGATTTAACTACCACTTTTGCATTCCGGAATCGCATCAACCTGACCTGGAAGGATAATTCAACTGATGAAGCCGGGTTTAAAGTTGAAAGAGCCGATACTTATAACCCGGATTTTATCAGGATCGCGGCATTACCGGCAAATACCACATCATTTACAGACAATAATGTTCTGTCGGGAAGGGATTATTATTACAAGGTTACTGCCATGGGTTCAATAAAATCATCCCCGGGGAAAATCCTTGCAGTAACTAAAAAGGAAATCGTTGACGGACTGTTTCCTTCTGCAATAAATGTCCAGTTCAGGGTTTACC
>JBJKSY010000072.1:0-3090 GCA_046703645.1 Cyclobacteriaceae bacterium | reverse complement strand
TTGCTTATTAAATAGCCTTACCTGTTGCTTGGTGGCTCACTCAAAAATGGCTGGAACGATGTGCTGAATAGGTGGTGCTGAATGTCTGGACTTTCACAGTTGCAGGAATAATAATTATTTTCATTACGTTCATTTCTATTGGATACCAAATGATCCGGTCCGCTATGACGAATCCTGTTGAAGAATTAAAATATGAATGATGTTTTTAAAAATTACATTTGTATCTCATTCTTGAGATTAATATTTATTTCAGCAGATATTAAAAGACCTCAGAAAAAGTTGATTGTACTCAAAGCATTTATTTCAACACCTTTTCCAGCGCCTCATCCGCATCCTTGTACATGAAATTAGCCTGGTAATTTATTGTAGTTGTAATGGAAGTATGTCGATAAAGCTTCTGTAACATCTGAATAGGTATTTCCTCACCGGAAAGATTCCCGAAAGTATGCCTAGAAATATGCATGGTGATTTTTTTATCAATGTCGGCAGCTCCGGCAATCTTCTTTAGAGACTTGTTGAATTTTTTATCGGCATTGTTGATTATTTGCTGGACCCTGGTATTATTATTAAAATCGGCATTTTTTAATTCAGGGAATATCAGGTCGTCGGATTTTTCTTTGAAACGTTCATACTTTTTCAGAATTGCCAAAGCCTTTTCCGGCAACTTTAATGATCCGGCTTTCTTGTTTTTACCCATGCTGTAGAATAAACGGCCATTTTGGATATTCGACCAGCGAAGCCTTAAGGCATCGGATACCCTCATTCCAGCCAGGTAGAATGTAAACAACCATACATTTAAGGTATGTTGCTGAGCCTTTGATTTCAGCTTTAGTTTTTCCAGCTTGGTAATTTCTTCCTTCTCGAGACCGATCTTAATGCTTTCCGGGAACCGGATCACTATTTTGCCTTTCCCGAAAGGATAATACTTGTGTACAACCAGTTCCTGCCTTATTGCCAGATTAAATATGGTTCTTATGGTGATCAGGTTATTTACACTTGTTCGTTCCCCGACGTTTCTTTCACTTTTTAAATAAGCCTGAAAATTACGTAACAAGAGTTCATTTATATCTCTGAAGTCAATGTCCTTTTGATTAAGAAAATCCTTAAAATGCTTGATCCGGGGTTTGTCCGCTGAATAGCGGGTGTACTTCCCGGATTTCTGGATAGCGTTTAAATATTGGTCGGCAAGTTTAAAGAAGGAAGCATTTATCTTTCCACTTTTAATTTTCTGTTTAACACCATTGGCTGATATCCTTTCATCGGCAGATTCAAGCTCCAGTAATTTGTTATTCGCCTCTGCAAGCTTTGTAATAATCAGGTTATTTAGTCTGGATGAATTCGGGTGGGATTTCCGGATCTTCCGGTTTTCTTCATCCCAGTATTTCTTCTCGATATACTGGCCGGTATAGATATAGGATGCCTTGCGGTTAGCCGTGATCCGGATGGCAATCGGATACTGTCCTTCCGGGTTATTTTTTTCTCGTAAAACTGCTTTGACGGAACCCATATTTTACTAAAATTAGAGGTATGAATTACACCCTCAATTTACATAGTAAAAATTCCAGGTACAACATAGGTACAACATTTTGGGGTTTTTCCTGGGTTCACATGGATACACATGGAATCTAAAACCCCGAAATTGGGCTAAAAACGCCATTTCGATCCACGTCAAATCAAAAGATGAAAAACTTAAAATCCTGTGACCCTAAAAGGTCGTATGGGTTCAACTCCCATCCCGGGTACATATTTCCAATAAGTCTTAACCAGCTGTGTATACTGTATATATTTTACTTAGCCAGGCAAGAAAATATCATTATATTGGAATTTCTTCTGATTTTCCTGCCGGGCTTCTTCGTCATAATGGCGGTTATGAGAAGACAACTAAGCCTTACCGACCTTTTATTGTTTTATTTACCGAGGAGTATAGAACCAGAAAAGAAGCAAGAGCTCGTGAAAAATTTCTAAAAAGCGGAAGAGGGCGAGAATATATAAGAAGTAGAGAACTTGTCGTGCGGGCCTGCCTGCCATAGCGTGGGCCAAAGCACCGGCAGGCAGGTTCAACTCCCGCCCCGGGTACCATGAAGGAGAAAAGAGGCTATAGAATTTGCAGCCTCTTTTTTTATTTCTATTTTCTGAACCTACTATACATTTCTCTAAGATGTAATTACTTTATTTAAGAACTATATTTTCAATATCAACTATTTTTTCACTGAATATAGAAAAATAGTATTTCACGAAATATTAACAAATTCCCTTTTTGATATTCCTGCCAGGTCAGCTGATTCCCTGGCTGATGATATACGGGAATCTATGAGGGAGGTAAAGCTCTGTCGGCCGGAAAGACCTATTTTCCGGATGCATCTGATTTGCTAAACAAGCGTTAATATAGTATCCATAACAAAGTATCATTCGAATTAGTTAGAATTCATAAATAAATTATGAATGTAGGTACTATTGGATTTTAAAACAGCAAACGATGGTTTATAAAATTGCATTATTTACCCATATCCTCGGAGCATTTATATTAGGTTCTTGCTTGTCAGTTGAATGGTTTTTGGTTAAAAGTATACGAAAGGCTGAATCTATAAATAACCTTAACGAGACATTCGCCAATTACTCGAAACTTAATATACTAAGCGGCCTAGATTTAATATTAATCCTTGTACCCGGACTTTATATGATGGATAAATCCTGGCATCAGGGAGGGTGGATGGTAATTGGATTTTTGGGATTGCTTTTAATAGGCTTAACAGGCGGCATTCTGACAGGAAGAAAAATCGGAAGCATAAAGGTATTATTAAAAGATAATAACAACGCTTCAATCAAGTCTTCAGAACTTATAAATGGTAATTCACTCCGGTCTTCTATAGAAATGCGAGCTTCTGTTTTTGTTGGAATAATTCTTATAATGACATTTAAATTTGAAATGACAGGTTCTTTAATTACCTTGATTGTCTTTATTGTCATCGGTTTTATTCCAATAATCTTTAAAACTTTAAAATCCCGGAATTGAATAATAATCCTATAAAACGAAATTTAATTACAGTTCTTATTACCGGATTAATGATATTATCTGCGTTGGGTTTTTAT
>JBJKSY010000071.1:0-3514 GCA_046703645.1 Cyclobacteriaceae bacterium | reverse complement strand
GGACAAGCTCCTCAAAATAGAAAACGGTAAATGCAGATATGAGCATAAAAATAAACGCAACGAACAATGTTATTCCCAGTTCATTTTTTTTATCACGAACCACCTGGACTAAAAGGTTAAGGGCATTAGTATATTTAGCCGTTTTAAATATCCGGAATACCCGGATAAGCCTCAGCGTTCTTAGAAATCTTAAATCGATGCTGATCAGGAAGGGCAGATAGAACGGTAATATGGCTACCAGATCCACCAGTGCATAAAAGCTGAAGATATACCGTAAGAGGCGATCCCGGTTGGCCCAAACTCTCATAAAATATTCGATCGTGAAAATGATGACTGAAATAGCATCGAAGAGGTATAATTCATTTTCATAAACAGCCTTGAAACTCTTTACGGATTCGAGCATAATGCTCAATACATTCAGGATAATAAGGACAAAAATGAAAGCATTAAAAAGTCTTGACTCGGTAATCCTTTTCAGTTGAACAAGCATAAACAGGAGATTGAGATTAAAAAATAATTAAAATAATGAACTGTAAATTCAATTTAATAAATGGATACACCAATTTCAATAATAGTTTTTAATTTTTCACTTTCATTAAGCGCATTTCAGGCAAGTTCTCTAAATTGGCACAAGTATGAGCGACGGGGTCTGAAGGGAGCACCTGCACCTTATAATATATGTATTTCTATCAACACAAGTCATTCACTCGCCCACAGCCTCCCGAAAACTTGCACCAGAAGAAGTCTCAGTTGATTTGTCAGTATTTTGTACTGTTTTTGTTTATCTGAATATTATGAAGTAATTTCTGGGTTGGTTCAATTGTCTCTGTTATTATTTATGACAATGTCACCGGGTTTTATTCCGGTGATGAACCATAAAAAAAATTATATGTCTATACGCCCAATACAAAGAATTATCAAGGCCCAGCCCACAATAGAAGGCGCTGGCGTCAGGCTAAACAGGGCTTTCGGATTCGGAAGCACCAGAGAATTCGACCCTTTCCTCCTGCTGGATGATTTCCGGAATGAACGCCCGGAAGATTACCTGCGCGGGTTTCCCTGGCATCCGCACCGTGGTATTGAAACCATAACCTATGTGCTGGCTGGGACCGTCGAGCACGGGGATTCCATCGGCAACAGCGGGGTAATTTCATCGGGCGATATTCAATGGATGACGGCCGGCAGGGGGATCCTTCACCAGGAAATGCCGAAAGGCGACGACCGGGGAAGAATGCATGGATTCCAGCTCTGGGCCAATCTTCCCTCTGCCTTAAAAATGACAGAACCACACTACCAGGAAATAAAATCAGGAGAAATCCCGGAGGTAACCGATGACGACGGCACCCGGTCAAGGATCATATGCGGCTCCTTCTGGGGGAAACGGGGACCTGTAACGGGTATTGCTGCCGACCCGGTATATATCGATGTTTCCGTCCCGGCTGGGAAACGGAAAACCCTGCCTGTTGAAACAACCAGCCATGCCTTCGCCTATGTATTTGCCGGTCATGGAAAATTCTGCAACGCCTCGGCTCCTCTTGAAGTTCCAACCGAAAGTGTCGGCTGGCTGGATACGAAGCCTCCAGCCGATGCCGTAAACCATTCACTGATCCTCTTTGATTCAGGGGATGAAATAACCGTCCAGGCCGGTGATGAAGGCATCCGGTTCCTGCTGATATCAGGCCGGCCCCTGAAGGAACCCGTTGCCTGGTACGGCCCGATCGTCATGAATACCCAGGCGGAATTGCAGCAGGCCTTCCGGGAATTGCAGGACGGGACGTTTATTAAAAAATGATTTGGGAATTTCCTGTCCTATCCCGGTCTCCCATTCCGGCGCAAGGTTAGGCGCTGGCCCTAAAGAGATCACTTAAGCCTGCTTCTTTTTATATTTAGTCACAAGCGCTTCATTCACGTTACGCCTACTGAAGCCTTGCGCCAGATTGGGACAACCATAAATTCGTATTAGGTAAATTGGAATATCATTCTGTTAAGTTGCCATTTTTAACTACGGGTATTCCGTCAAGTGTAAGCGTGCTTCCCGGAAGAAAAGTTGGCAATCCGAATGATGATTCATTTTGTCCGCCGGCCCAAAGATTTCCTCCAATTCCTAATGTTACCATTCCGGATGACACCCAAACTTTCATATCACTGTTTGGAATTAATTTGACATCAGGATTAAAACCAATATCGATAAATCCAAACTCATCCTTCCCTTTACCTGCTGCATCATATTGGGCTCTTAGAGGTTCCAATCCCGATTTGGCGGACATTGATATAATCTTTCCGTCCTTAAAAGTAAGCATCAGGCCTGCAATGGGCTTATCCATATAAAAAAGTTTTTCAACCACAATTTTCCCGTTTGCTGTTCCGGGAACATCACTTATGAAGGCTTCACCGGCCGGTAGAAAATTTTTGAGTGCTGCGCCGCCAGTCATTAAATCTTCATCCGACACAATACCATCGCTCACAAAAGCCTTTCTTCCGGTAACCTGTACGGTTAGATCGGTTCCGTTAGGGTTAACGATACGGGCTTCATGCGCAACTGATAATTTTTTCTGCAGGCTCTTGCCTATTTTTTCAAGGTTTCCATAATCTGTGTTTATTCCGGCCCAGTAGATCTTACCAAGGTCATTGATTGGAACATTGAACTGACGAGCCCTTTCTTCTGTAGGATTAAGTCCGTTTCCCAGATTTACAGAACGTATGTTGCTCTTGATAAACAAATTATTGACAGGCTCGTATGCCTGACCTAATGCAGCAAATCTTTCAGCCGGAACATCCGCGAAAATGGCACTGGTCTCATCGTAACTCAGTCCTATATAGACATTGACCATTGAAAGAATTTTTTGTTGCATTTCGGGAAACTGGCTGTCGTATTTATCCGGGACCTCATCGAAATACTTCCTGTCCATTCGGTCGCTAGAGATAGTAATCAAAGGCCATGCGCCTAATTTTCGAACCTGAATGGCAATATCTTCCAGAAGCTCCGCCTGCTTATCACCTCCGGCAATCCATACAATATCACCTTCTTTGACATGAGTACACTGGATGACCAGTTTTTTAGCGATGTCATCGTTGTCAGATTTCTTTGAAGTTAAGTGCGGATAGTAAAATGAAGCTAGCAGGATAATGACCACGGAACTCAATAAAAATGCCGGTAAAATCCTGCTGCATTTAATAGGATTAAATTTAAAATTTTGCATAAGGACCTCCTTTTTAGTTAAATGAAAAAATAAGACTCTATCTTGGGAAACAATTTAAACTATTCTTTCTTCTATCTAGCTTCATTCCGGCGCAATGTTGGGCGCTGGTTAAAAAGGGCGCACTTGAGCCTGTTTTCTTATGAATCCATTAGCACAAGTCCTTCTTTCCCTCCTTACCTCTTTGTAACCTGCGCCGGAAAAGGTCAAGTTATAAATTAGAGAAATTATTACTCCACCTGTGTCCAGCTAAGCACCTTCCATTGGTTATCAACTTTTTTCAGTAAAAACTGCATGCCAAACGGATCCAAAATAAT
>JBJKSY010000070.1:0-41617 GCA_046703645.1 Cyclobacteriaceae bacterium | reverse complement strand
GTTTCTCCGAACTTTCTTTTTGAAAGGGCGGCTCCTCCGCATCCCGATTCATTCGAAATAACCATGGCAAAGCGCTGATCGGTGGCGCCTGCCCATAATGCCGTTTTTCCCAACCTTGAATGACCGAAAACAATCACTTTTTTCGGGTCGACGCCAGGATCTTTAACAAGGTAATCCATAGCCCGGCTGAGACCCCATGCCCAGGCCCCTATGGCTCCCCATTCATCCGGAAGCGGTTTTGTCTGACCCGGTTTATAGAATAGGGTCTGAAGGCCTTCCGAAAAACCTCCGTTATAATCCGGATCGATATCACCATAATTAAAAGTGGCAAAACCGTATCCCCGTTGAAGAATTCTTAAAACAGGATATCTTTCCTCGTCAGATCCACGGGATACATCATTGGCCTTATGATCGGCTATATCCAGCATAGGATTATTCATAACCCATCCCGGACTTAATTGAATTGCCGGGTCAGGAAATACTGCCTGATTTCCATTGAAATTACAACCAAGAAATACCGGCACAGGACCACTGGCATCCGAGGGAAGATAGATCAGGAGATTAGCGATCAGGGTTTTATTATTCCCTGAAATGATCATCTGAACTTCCTGCATGTCGGCTTTTCCCCCAAGATCCCCTTTTATATCTGTCAGGATCTTGTAATCAACCTGAACACGGTTGTCAGGCACCTTCCCGTATTCCTCTTCCCGGAACATGTTCAGGATTTCCGGACGGCGTATATGCCACCAGGCATCAGGAGTGGTAATCTGACTTCCGTTCTGTGCTGAAAGCAGGGGAGGAAGCGTGAAGACCGGCACCTTGGATTCATCATAATTTGGCTGGCCGGTTGCAGGATTGATAATGAACAGCAGGAGGATAATTCCCGGTATAAAAAATTTCATGGTATTAAAAGTTCTTTAACCCGGACAATTTATCAAAATTTTCCCGAATCGGGGCAAAGAAAAATCGCTTATTTTGCCGGGTAATTCCCGGCCGCATAGAACTGAAGGGTTAAAAGATAATCCTTTCAGGGAATGATATGAGGCCGTGATTAATTGCAATCCGCAATAAATTTCTATTATGGCCTGTATGAGATGCTTATAGCGAATGCTTTTAGGTCAGGCTGAACCTGCGGGATGACAGCATACCTGTTATTCCAGTGGAAGGGGTCCCAGTTTTTCAGCGGTTCAAAATAATATACCAGGTTGGTAATGATCATGGCCATCCCGGCGCCCACCAGCACATCAGGAACCCAGTGACGGTTGTTGGTGATACGTAACAAACCGGTAGCCGTTGAAAATGTATATCCCCATGATGCGAGTTTGGAATTGTCGTCTATGAATTCATTATATACAACCGAAGCGGCAGAAAAGGACAGGGAGGTATGCCCTGAGGGGAATGACTGGGTGCCTCCGTCGGGACGCATTTCAGGTATGGATAATTTTAAGGCATGGGTAAGAATGCCGGTAGCGAGTTCTGAAATGATCAAATATTTTGTCTGGTCAAATACCGTATTGGCATGATCTTCTTCCACAAGATCTCCCCCGTATAGGATCGCAATGGGTACATACTGCAGGAAATCTTCAATGTGAATATCCGTTCCCGGAAAAAAATCCTGTACCTGCTTCTTAATATGAAATGCATCAATCAGTATGCCTCCGGTGATAAGGCAGGCAGGAACAACATTTTTTCTGAAACTTATATATCCGACGTCGCGGTTATTCTGAAAGGATGAATTCCGATGAAATCTGTACTGACCGAAACAAACCCCGGAGATCATTAAATGCAGGATCAGCGTGAGATATAACTTTTTCAAGAAAATACATTTTAAGGATAACGTGGATTTATTTCAATATTATTTTTTTTGCAGGAATTTCGCTCATTTTTCACAGGTCAGGACATCCTTTCCCCGTTTGATCGTAAAGTATTTTTCTATCGTCGGTTGCGTACTGAAAGTATTGGATTCATGGCCGATTATTATTAATAGGCACTATTAAAAATTCACCAATGAATCAGTCATACGGAAAGCTGATGTTCAAAGAATGCAAAACGTTCTCCTATAAACTGCGATTTAATTAAACTCAGGTCAATTCATAAATTAAGTACGGATATTTAAAGAATTGCATCCCATTGGTTTTTATCTTTCAGCAGGACCTCGCGCAGTAACCGGATCGGGGGCATCCCGTTATCAAGTATCAGGTCATTGAATTTCTCCAGGGAATAATTATCACCTTCCTGTTTTTTGTAATCCTCCCTGAGTTTCATGATCTGCCATTTTCCCAGGGTATAAAATAGATATCCCGGGTCGAAGGTGCCGCGAAGAGCTTCCTGGTGCGAAGGATTTTCTCCCTGGTACCAGTTATCCATAAAAAATTTTGTAGCCTGGTCTACTGTCATCCCTTTGCAATGTTCCTGGAGAGAAACGCAAAGCCTGCACAAGCGCAACAGCGCATCCCCTGACTGAGCCAGTTTGTATTTGGCAGCCGTTACCGGATCTCCGTCATTTCCCCAGCCCTGTTCGATCATCATTTCTTCACAGTAATGCGCCCAGCCTTCTATGAAAGCATAGCTGCCGAATATCTTTTCAATTTTTGTGGCAGGGGAAGCATTGAGATGCAGGAACTGGACATAATGTCCGGGGTAAGCTTCGTGGACACTTACATTGTCCATGGTATAAAAATCAAACATCCTGAGCCAGTCTTCCTTCTGCCGGGCAGTCCAGGACGGATCCACCGGTGTTACATAATAATAAGCCTCGGTGGCCCTGGTTTCAAAAGGCCCAGGCGTATCCATGGATGCCGTGCTGGTTGAACGTGCATATTGAGGAGTCTCTTTTACAGTTGCCCTGACATCTGATGGGATCGTTACGATTTTATTTGTAACAATAAATTGCCTGATTTTTTCGAGATCCTGGCGGGCCCTGGGTATCAGGTTATCTGCTGTCGGATGTTCTTTCTGAATATCATGGTAAACATCAATGGGTTTTTCGTTCGGGTTGATGATATGAGCGGCTGCATCGAAATTCATTTGTTCCTTTTTCAGTTGTGCAAGTCCTATGGTAAGAAGTGTATCCGGGGACAGATCGATGTATTCCGTTTCCAGCATTCTCTGATATTTTTCTTTTCCGATTGCAAACTTATTATTGGCTTTCGGGAGTTTTTCCTTTTCAAGGTAGGCGGCAAAGGAATTGAGCTGGTCGATGGCGGTTTTATTGGATTTCCTGAAGGCAGTCATTAATGTATCATTTTTTTCGCCTTTAAGAGCCATTACCAGATCTTTGGAGAGAAAGTCGGCCGAACCCTTCGCAATATCGACCGCCAGTTGAATATAGGGGAGAGGTAAGGAGTCCTGAAGGTTCGCCCTGGCGGCATCAAAAACTTCCGGCGCTTTGTTTTCAATATCAATGATTGACCGGATCCTGTTTTCAAGCGGGGCGAAATTCCTGCTGATATATATGTTCACATCCATTGAGCCCGCATAGGTCATCGGGTTCAATGTGTAGGAATTCATATCCTCGAAATTAAAAATCTCTTTCCGGATCCCCGATAATATAATTCGCTGATCATAGTACACTTTTGGGCTCAGCGAACCGGGTGCCAGGCCTGCTATTTTGGATTCATATTCCTTTAACCTCTCAAGTTCCCTGTCAATGGATGATTTGCTATAATCCGTTATTTTACCATCATAGTCATGAAGTCCCATGTATACGGCAAGCTGAGGTCTCCAGGAAAAATACCCGTCCAGGAAATTATCCGAAAATGCCTGAAAGACAGAATCATTATTCGACATGACAGTTGCAGGGGTCTGTTTTTCCCGGCAGGCAGCCAATAAAAGGAAGCCGGCCGTTATTATAACAAGAATGATTTTCATATTCGTTTTTAAAATAATTGATTTTCATATTTTGAATCACAGGGTGCTTTACGGTTTTAAAAGCCTGGCGACAAATCCACCCCGGGGTTCGAGGGTCAGCGGAATTTTAGTGTTTCGGTCAAAGGGTTTCTTGTAATACATGAACATCCCTGGTCTTTCACCGTCCGTAATTATTTCCAACAGATAACTGCCGTCATCTATAAAAGGCATTTGAATGGTTACGGATGTTGAATCATTTAACCCGTTAATCCCTCCGACATACCAGGTATTGTTCTTTTTGCGTGCCAGTACAAGATATTTTCCCGGGTAACCTTCAAGGTATTTCGTTTCATCCCAGGTGTTGGGAACTTCGCTCAGGAATTTTTTAGCAAAATCAGGAAGGTTCAGATAAGCTGAAACTTTATCGGCAAAATGTTCAATACCGCTTTCAAAGACCACCGTGAGTGCCAGCTCATGAGCCCATGTTGTAAGATGTTTATAGGTCTGGTCGGAAAAGGCTACCGGCGTATAATCCATTGAACCGATTGCATTCCGAGTAAAAGGAAGGATGGTGTTCTGGATAGGAGCTTCTTCGGGAAAGGTCGGATCGAACTGGTAATTTTCCGCACCTTTTACGGCTTCGCAACTAAGGTTATTGGGATAGGTCCTGGCCCAGCCCCTTGGAATTGTGCAGCCGTGAAAATTCACCATGATCTTGAAATCAGCGGCATCTTCCAGGATATCATGGTATAATTTAATGACAGCAGGTTTATCGCTCTGGAAAAAATCTATCTTTACGCCCTTGATCCCCATTTCGCTGATGCGCTTAAATTCCTCCCTTCTTATTTTCCTGTCAAACATGCGATCCCTGGGAGCTTCAGTAACTGTATTATAGGGGCCGCCGCTGTTATACCAGAGCCAGAGCCCGACTCCAAGGCTGTCGGCATATTTGGCAAGTTTCCCGACATTCCCGTTTTTCATCATGTTCCAGGTGGCATCGACGAGGGTATATTTCCAATTCATTTCTTTTGCAAGCTGAACAAAGGGAAGTTGCTTGAGATAATCACGGGGGCTTGGCGGATCGCTCCACCAGCTCCAGGACGCCTTTCCTGGAACAATCCAGCTTGTATCCTTGATTTTGGAAGGATCGCTTAAATTGTTGACCATGTTACTTTCCAGGATTGTGCCCGGTGTTTTCCCGGCGATGATCAGTCGCCAGGGACTTGCCCAGGGAAGCGTGGAAGAAGGGTAACGGGAACATTTTTCCAGGGCCTCTTCCTTTTCGGGCAACCGGATCCGGTACATTCCGTTTTTAGCTTCAGGTTGCAGATGGGCCCCATAGAAATCGGGTCCCAGGTTAGCTTCGCTGATGAGCATCCATACGCCTTTTGTGTTAAACAAAGCAGGGAAACACCATCCGTTATCAATAGGTGACGTTGTTCCGATATCGATTCCGTTCTGATAATATGTTTCATAAGCCGGGGAATACCTGGTTACATGATCATAGGGTTGCATCCAGCATTTTCCGGGGACGGGGATATGAAATCCTGTAGATTCTCCAGTGACTGTATAGATCGTGCTGTCGGTCTCCGGGAATCTGTATCGAAAGGCCACTCCGTCATTGTAAGCCCGCAGATCGATGAAAAGGGATTTTCCGGATTTTGTCCTGAAGTTTACGCTTAGGGTATTGGCATTATTTTCTATTACCTTTTGCTTTCCTGTAAGCATATCATAGGTTTCATTAATCTGATTTTGCTTGTCGTTCTTACCTGGTATTAGATGCTTTGAAAAATCTGCATCCTTCCTTTTTATGCCAAGGGGAGAACTTTCGATTATCGTATCTGTTTGATCCCCGAAATTGGAAGTAACAGAGTAGGTAAGTTCTGCACTGGCTGAGTCTTTGTTCTGCCAGTTTAAAATAATGGTCAAGTTTTTGTCGGGAGAGGACAATGTCCAGGTCCTGTGACGGCTTGTACAATGGGTCATAAAAATTATTGCGGATAACAACAGCATGTAAACAGGCAACCGGTTCTTCATTTCAGGATAATTAAGGGTTAAATACTAAAAAACGATCAGATATTTATCAAATAAGGCCTAAATTTCTTAAAAAATATGATAAGAAAATGAAAAGGAGAGAATTACTTCGTTCGGGGGCATTGGTTTCAGCATCAGCCTTTTTCCCGTTTTCCCATGTACGCAGCCGCGAAGCCGGGAATTCTTCCATCCTGATCACAGGGGCCCATCCTGATGATCCGGAATCAGGATGCGGTGGTACTGCGGCTCGCCTGATCAGTGAAGGCCATAAACTGACAATCCTGTATTTTACTAAGGGGGAAGCCGGAATTCCGGGGAAAACCCATGAAGAAGCAAGCGCGATCCGTGAAAAGGAAGCAAGAGCGGCCTGCAAATTACTTGGCGCCGAACCTTTGTTTTTCGGACAGGTTGACGGCAGCACTTTTATTAATGCAGGCGAATATGAAAAAATGAAAAAAATGATTGGCGATCTTTCTCCGGATATCGTTTTTACTCAATGGCCGATAGACACGCATCCCGATCACAGGCATTTATCCCTCCTTGTTTACGGGACATGGCTCAGCCTGAACAGAAGATTTTCCCTGTATTACTATGAAGTCCTGACGGGCGAACAGACCCAGACCTACAGCCCCACCGTTTTTGCAGATATCACTCAATTTGAACCCATCAAGAAGAAAGCCTGTTTTCTTCATGCCAGCCAGGATCCTGACGATTTTTACAGTTTTCATTCCAAGATGAACGCTTTCAGGGGCTTTCAGTGCGGCACTAAATATGCCGAGGCGTTTGTAAGGCAGGCTGAAGATCTTAAAGAATTCTTATAAGCCGGTATAAAACAAAAATATATGCAGGTTTGGTCTTTTGAATGATGGCCTAAGGCTTATTGACGATCTTTTCAAAAAGTAAATGCTATAATATCCAGGATTACAAAGACGGATAGTCCCAGGAGGAAGCTGCCTAAAATAATTCCAATCAGGGCCAATCCTTTATTCTTGTCTGCAGGATTTTTCATATATCTCCCAAATGCAATTCCTCCCGTGATAACTGCCAACAGGGCCAGGATCGTCCCCGCCGGCATCTGGGCAAGCAGGGGAAAAGCCAGAACGGAAAGTATGAAAGAAACTAATGCAAATCCGCGGGCCTTTCGTACTTGTTTAATGTTCTTCAATTGATAACCGGAAGAATCGCCGGCAATCTTCTTTGCAGTTATTTTAAGATTGAATGGATGATTAATATTATTTCCATTGAGAAATGGGATATGCAACGGATGAAAAATTTCCGATTGGAATCCTGTGTCGGACTCAAGGGGAATTGTAACGGGAGCCAGTTGAATTTCATTGAAAAGAAATTGATCATCGTTCAGGGCAAGAGGAGGTATAATAATCGGGGATCGTAAATTTCTCACCGGTGTAGCAACGCGATAGGAATGATAAGTGATTTTTTTATTTTTTGCACTGAAACGGGACCGGGATTTGCCTGAATATTTACTTTTATAAACTTTTTGCTTGATTTGAAAGCCTGGATTTTTTGAAAATTCGCCGGGGCATTTTATATCACTGTGGAAAATCGTACAGGAAGAAAATATCAGTACGTTAATAAATATTCTAATTAATATCTGGCTTCGCTGGATGAGGGTAAACATGATCAAGTTACCTCCGCTCGAAAGTTAATAATGATTTTTTAAAATTCATGGGCCGGGTAATTAAATTATTTATGTATCCTGTAAGATTAAATCTCACTTCAATTCCATATTTTCGGGTTGTTTTATATTTTTCCGGATAAAAATTATACTGAGTTTCAGAAACAGATCAATGGATGAGATCATAATCCGGCCGGCAACCGAAAGTGAAAAAGAATGGTCTGCCAGGCAGATGTCAATAACGGACCCGTGGATCACGCTGGGAATTTCTTATGAAGCCTGCCTTAAAACCTGCACTGATCCGGAATATTCTATATATGTTGCCCGTTCAGGGAATAAACCCTGTGGGATGATTTTGCTTGACCCCAGGGGTGTGGCTGGTTCCCCTTATATAAAATCCATTGTTGTAAGCAAGGATTTCCGGAGCAAAGGGATCGGCGCTAAAATGATCACATTTGCGGAAAATCTTTTCAGGAAGGAAAGCAAACACCTTTTTCTTTGTGTATCATCCTTTAATCACAGGGCATACGCATTATATGAAAATTTAGGCTTTAAAAAAGTCGGTGAATTCAATGATTATATTGTAGAAGGCGAATCGGAAATAATAATGCATAAGCGACTACGTTGAAAAATTCCAGAACACATTGGGGCATGGTGGCCATGCTTAGCGCCACGGCAACAGCCAGCTACATTTGCCGGGTGAATGTTTCAACCGCCGGAGCCCTCTTGATGAAGGACTTTCAATTGTCCCAGATCGAAATGGGCAGGATATTCAGCGGGTTCCTGTTGGGATATGCCTTATTCCAGGTGCCTGCAGGGATCATGGCCGATAAATGGGGGGCCAGGAGGGTACTGGCAATAGCTTCCTGGCTGTGGGTAGGAACTACGGCTATCCAGGCCGTAATTGGATGGGGACCCTTTCAAATGACAGTTTCGGCGGCGGTTATGGCTTTCATTGTAATAAGGATCCTTTTAGGAATTGCAGAATCACCGACCTATCCCGGAGCAGCCCAGGGAGTTTCACGATGGATCATGCCGCGATTCCAGGGAAGGGCAAACGGATTTGTGATTGCCTCCATAGGAATTGGCTCCGCACTTGCACCTCCTCTGGTTTCAAACATCATGGTTCACTGGGGTTGGCGGATAGCCCTGCTGGCATCATCTTTCCCCGCGCTCATCATAGCTATTCTCTGGCTGGGAATAAAAGGACCCGTCCATGAAGTTGAAAGAAAGGTGATCAATAAGGATGAGCAGATCGGGGATGAATTACCGGAAGGTAAACCCCTGACAGGGCTGAGCTTTATCCTCCTCACTGCCAGTTATACCCTGCAGGGTTATGTGGGCTATATTTTCGTATCCTGGTTCTACCTTTACCTGGTTCAGGAACGTCATTTTGACCTTTTGAGCGGCGCATGGATGAGCAGCCTTCCATGGATCCTGTCCATAATATCCATACCCCTGGGAGGATATGTTTCAGACAGGCTGTCAGACGGCAGACTGGGCCCGGTTTGGGGAAGAAGAATTGTACCTGTAATCGGGATGGGAGTATCCGGGGTTCTTATATCAGCAGGGGCACATACCTCAAGCCCGGTGATGGCAGCCATTTCTCTCGCTTTTGCCACCGCCCTGATACTCAGCGTGGAGGGTCCCTTCTGGACCATGATGATGAATATATCAGGCAGAAAAAGCGGAACAGCCGGCGGTATCATGAATATGGGTAGCAACCTGGGCGGGTTTATTTCTCCCGCACTTACGCCGGTGCTTGCCTCCTTTATCGGCTGGGAAAATGCCCTCCATATTGCTGCCCTGCTGGCAATAGCCGGGGCTTTACTTTGGCTGAAAATCTCCCCGGATCTTGAACTTGTCAGATCGTAGCATTTCCGGGCCGGCCAGGTGTATTTACTTGAAAATCTGAATTTCCAGGAAACTTAATACCCGGTGAAATATTTTCCCTTATGAACCTAAACAACTTCTTTTTACGTTAGAAAGATCACCAGGCTGGTTTTAAATTGTAATCCATATATAATAAAGTTCAGGCATTTTTATTTCACAACAGCAGGAATGATTTTTTTTCCTGTAATGGATAAACCCACTTATTGAACCCCCCGGAAGAAATGAAAAAAATGATCTTCATTTTTTTGATTTGCTCTTCCTTTTACGCGGCGGCGCAAATCCCGGCCCCGTTATCACTGAATAAGGACTCCGCTGTGCATAATATCAACGTAATCAATTTTTACCTTAAAGAAAGCCAGGTGCCAATGGTTCATAAGAGTCTTGCCCTGGGTGATGAGCTTTCATTTACTGATGTTCCTTTCGAGATAAATCATGTATCCGGAATAGCGCGGGAAATAAAGGTAAGGGGGACAACTTCCATTTACTACCGCAGGAAAAGTTTCAACGTAAAACCGGATAAAAGATATTTATTTTATTCTGACAGGAATACCGACACGCTATCTTTTAAGAAATTCTATGCGATAAGCCTGAACATGGATAAAGACTATGCAAGGAATACCCTGGCATATCATATCCTGAATATTTTTGGCCTAAATATCCCTGATCACTGTTTTGCATCGTTATATCTTGACGGTTCCTGCGAAGGAATTTATATGGCATGTTATCCTCCATCCGATTTTGCAATCCAGCGTTGTGGTTCCCCGATGGTCCTGAGAAGGGGATATAATGCCAAAATCAGGAAAACATATGGAGACAACAGGAATTCTTCGGACGGAAATGAACTGAAAAATAAATTCAAATGGCTCTACGGGAATCAGATCCGCAAATACCAGGGCCAGGCCTTGTATGATTCCATTTCATCGCGACTTTCCCTGACGGAGTATTTCGACTGGCTTATTTTCAATGATATTTTTAAAAACGGGGATTATACCGACGAAGTTTATTTCTACTGGAATCCTGTGTCGGAAAAATTCAATATTATTCCATGGGACTTCGACGACCTGATGATGGAATATCCGCACGAAGGAAATATAGCCCGAAATAAAAATCTGAAGAATAAATTTATATTTTCCTGTGAGGACAGGCTGGATGCTGCAATGGCAGGAGATCCGTATATATACCATATTTACCTGCTGGAATATAAACACTTACTTGAAATACTTACTGCCGAAAAATTAAAAAAAGTTCTCAAAGAAATTTATAATGAACTGTTACCTTATTATATGGTTCAGGAAATGATCCTTCCATCCGTTTATGATAAATACGGACCTACCAACCTGGCTAAATTAAAATATGACCTGGTTGATATTTATAAGGAGATTTCTGAAAGAATGGAAAAACGGAGAAGTGAAATTGATGCGCAACTGAATGTAAATCCTTAAAACTTTTTAAGGGGATGGATATTTCAGTCCACAGGTGTTAATTTATATCCCCTGGCGGAAAGCAGGCTTATGAGTCCTTTTTCACCTCCAAGATGACCGGCACCTACGGCAATAAATGAGGCACGTTTCCTAATTATTTGATCAATTTTTGATGCCCATGATTCATTCCTTTCCGTTACCAGGGTGGATGTAAGTCCTGCAAATTCAGAATTCCTGTCATCGATATAGTTAAACAGTGAGTCGATCTCCTCTGCTTTATAAAGCTTAACCATTTGATGATATTGAATGCGTGTTGAATCATAATTCCGGATGGATTCAAGAAGCATTTTTGCCTGTTCGGTTGGGCTGATCCGGTTAATATAATCTACCTGTTCCTCGACGGTTTCCAGGCCCTGAATGATCCGGTGATCCCGTGCAGCCAGGTCGTTTATTTTCTTTTCCGGTGAAACTGTTGCGCAGTTCATGATCCGGGGAACCATCAGGGTCATGAGGAACATGGGTTTAATATGATCCAGTGTATTGAGGTTAAGCTGAAGGGAATCCCTGAAAAACGTTTTCATTAAATTGTAATCAGCCTCCGAGACATATTGGCTTAGCCGGCTTCCGTTTTCAAGAATCATTCCCCTTTGTATTTTCTCCGGAACCGTGGGATCATTAAGATTGATTTCAAGGATCGTTTCCGAAGTCTCAGCAATCGACTTTTGCACGCTATCGCTGAGATGAAGTTCTTCCTGGCAAAGAAGATGGATCGTTCCGTAAAGGTAGGATGGATGTTGAAGGTTATTGCCTGAAATTTTCCATAAAAGATCGTGTTTGTCTTGTGCAGAAACGGAGGCAGGCCGGTTGAAAATAATTAAAAACAGAATGAAAGATATATTCATTATTTTCATAGATCCTAAAATTATTTCAAATTGACGGTTCCATGAACCGATTGAGTGATTTTTTAAATATTAAAGGATCCCCAAATGAATTTATTTTTCATTTCCATCATATTCAGAAGAAAATGATGACCCCCGCACATCGCTTCTTTGAGCTTTGGTCATAATAAGTTTCATTTTTTCTTCGATAGCAGGATATCGTGCAGAAAGGTTATGCATTTCCCCCGGATCATTTTCCAGGTCATATAACTCGACCGGGGCGTCGGGATGCAACCTGATATTTTTCCTGATGCCTTTCCAATTCCCGTATCGAACTGCCTGAGAATTAACCGGATCATGAAGTTCCCAATATAAATATTTATGTTTTTTCTGGGTATAACCGAGTAATTCCGGCAAAATGGAAATTCCGTCAATATTTCCCGGGATCCGGATCCCAGCCAGGTCACAGGCTGTCGGCAGAAAATCCTGAAAACCGGCAATGAGATCCGAGGTTCGCCCGGGCCTGATCTGTCCCGGCCAGCAGGCAATAAGCGGAACCCTTATGCCTCCTTCATAAAGTTCTCCCTTATGTCCCCTTAGATCGCCGGTGCCATTGAAAAACTGACTTTCACCGGCCTCAGGTCCGTTGTCACTGGAAAAGAAAATTATCGTGCTTTTATCCAGCCCCAGCTCCTTGATTTGCTTTCGGATCCTGAACAGGTAACCGTCCATGCGTGTTATAGATGATGCGTAGAGTTCCTTATCACGGTCCCAGCCTTTCCCCATGTAAACCGATGAATCCGGAGCTTCACATTTTTCTCCGGGAGGAGCTTCGTCGTTTATGTGGGGAATGGTTAAGGAAAGGAATAAAAAGAATGGATTATTTTTATCCCTTGTAATGAATTTCAGGGCTTCATCAAGGAACAGGTCATTTGAATATTCTTCTTTAACTATTGCAAAGCTTCCTGCATTTTTCATACTGTCTTTCCCGGCGATATAAACTACATGATTATTTAAAAATTCTTTTTTCCCGTTTCTGTACAGGTATTCGGGAAAGGAGTTATGCGCACGCACCGGATCATAATAGCCGTAAAATTCTTCAAATCCATGTTTTTGAGGGTCGCCCGGGGATCCTTGGGCGCCTAATCCCCATTTTCCGATCAAAGCAGTTCTGTAGCCGGCCTGTTTTACAAGGTCTGCCAGGGTCCGGGCAGAGGAGGGCAATTGGTACCCTCCGTTGAATTTTTCTTCGCGGTAGCCACTGATAGGTGCATGACCTGCACGTAATCCCGTCAAAAGCACACATCTTGATTGGGTGCCTTCCGGAGATCCTGCATAAAAATCCATGAATTTAATGCCGTCTTTTGCTAATTCGTCAATATTCGCTGTCCTGATCAATTGCTGCCCGTAACAACCCGGTTCCCCATAGCCAAGATCGTCAGCCAAAATCAGGATAATATTTGGAGGTTCAAATATTCCTGTAAATTGTTTCTGTCCGCAGGAAGCGAGAATTATAAGAGAGATGGGAATTATCTTCTTCACAATATTAAATTACCGATTAATCTTCCCCCAGGTTTTTTGATTTCATATTTTTTTTCCTGATTTTGTGAAAAAATTCACCAGCTATGAAAACCTATACAAAAATTCTTGTAAAGGCCATGTTATGGCTTTTACTTGCCGCCTGTCAGCGGGAAGATCATCTGTTCAATGGAGACAGCACCGCCACAGGGCTGAGGGTAAACCTGGGGATTGATATTGCTGTACAGCATACTGATTCCCGTACCTCATCTGTTGTGACGGATGATTTCAGGATCGATCTTTACAGGTCTGACGGATCGGAGATAGCCTTTTATGATCGGTATGCGGAAATGCCCGATACTTTAATACTGGAACCGGGTACTTACTATGCTTCGGCAACTTCAGGAAGACTCCTGCCCGGCGGGTTTGATTGTCCTTATTTTTCAGGATACTCTGATTCCGTGAGCCTTGGATCGGGTGAAATAAAAAATCTTTCGATCCTCTGTTCATTGGGGAATTGTAAAGTGGCTGTGATCTATTCACAAAATATAATAAGTATGTTCGATGATTATTCCACAACAATCAGCAATAGTGACACGTCAATCCTGTTCACTAAGGGAGAAAACCGATCAGCCTACTTTGCCCTGAAACCGATGTCTATTGTTTGCCAACTTCAATACGGCAAGCCGGATGGAACAACGGGAGAGAAAATACTTCAGGGTACGATCGATGAACCGGAAAAGCAAAAATATTATGAAATTCATATGGATGCCCAGATTTCCGACCCGGCAGCAATCGTCGGCCTTGAGGTGGATGAATCCCTGACTACAAGGATCATAAATCTGAATGATGGGGGACTAAGCCCGGGACCGGATGAAATAGCTTATGGAAACCTGGTAATTTCTGAAATCATGTATGACCCGGACTCCCTCCTTGATACCCAGGGAGAATGGTTTGAATTATATAATTCGTCAGCTGATACCATCGATCTTTTTCACCTTGTCCTGAAAAGAGGAACCACCAACATGCATGTAATCGATGAACATATCTTATTGCCGCCACTCGAGTATTTTACATTGGTGAGGACAGAACAGGCTTGTAATGTGGACAGGAAATATGTTTATGGAAGCAGTTTTTCATTGCCTAATACCGGCGATGATCTTTTGATTTCAAATTATGGAACCGACGGTACCAACGGAAATATTATTGCCGAAGTGAATTACGGATTGGCGGGCTTCCCTGATGGACTGGGGGCATCCATCTGCCTGGACCCGATGCATCTGAATGCAGACGATGCCCTGAGTGGAACCAACTGGTGTGTCTCAACTTCTGAATACAATACCACGGACCTGGGAACACCTGGCAAAATTAATGACTCCTGTAATTAGGCATCGGCGATTGCAATCTGGAACAAGTGAAGGTTTTGGCAAAGATATTCAATGCCGGAAGGATTAATAACAATATAATTATGTAGCGAAAAATGAAAATTATAAATATCAATAAAAATAACCTTTCCTTATTTTTTTGATTTTACGGAATTCAATTACTTTTATTAAAGATGCCGGGCATTGTATTCTGAAACACTTTGTTTGACCGAATCGGATGCCGAAACCAGGTTGTCAGATGAGAATTGTTAACTTCAGGATTCATCATTTTTACAGGCTTACTGCATTAGCCACGGCATTTTATTTTTTGATTATCCTGGGCCTGCCTGGATGTAATCGTGGTTTGTCGGAAAAAAATAAAAACTATTACATTGATAATGAAACCGGCAATGATCATAATCAGGGGATGTCACCCATGAAACCATGGAAATCCTTGAAAAGGCTCAATAAAATTCAGCTAAATCCGGGTTCTGTTATCCATTTGAAAAATAACCAGCATTTTGAAGGCTACATGCGGATAAAAGGTATTGTAAGTACGGATAAATCCCCGTTAATAATATGCTCATATGGTAATGGAAGGGCTACTATTGATGCAGGAGATTCTACCGGTATTCTTATTGAAAATTGCAATCATGTTTTAATTCGTAACCTGAATATAACCGGGAACGGCAGGAATAACGGCAATCTGGGCAATGGAATAGAGTTAAGATATGCAAAATATGCAGAAATAGACAGTGTAAATGCATCAGGGTTCATGTGGAGCGGCATTCGGATAACAGGCGGGGGGAATATCCGTGTCCACCATATTTATGCGCATAATAATGGCTTTGCCGGTATCGACGCAGAATCGGGGGAGGAATATGTATATAATAACGGTTCCGGTTTCAAGACATTACATGACCTCTATATCGGGTACTGTGTAGCTGAGAACAACCCGGGATGTCCCCTGGTCAGGGATAATCATAGCGGGAACGGAATCCTGATCGGCGGGGTTACCAGGGGGATCGTTGAATACTGTGAAGCAATGAATAATGGATGGGATATGCCCAGGGATGGCAATGGACCGGTCGGTATCTGGGCTTATATGTGCGATAGTATCACCATACAATACTGTTATTCCCATCACAATAAGACGTCAGTCAAAGGCAAGGATGGGGGAGGATTCGATCTTGACGGGGGGGTAACGCATTCAATAATGCAGTACAATCACTCTGCTTACAATGAAGGAGGTGGATATGGATTGTTCCAGTATAGGGGAGCTGCTGAATGGAATGATAATATTATCCGGTTCAATACAAGTCTGAATGACGGTTCAAAGAACAGTCATGCGGGTATTCATATATGGTGCGATCCCTCGGCTATCCCAATGACGAACTGTAAGATCTTCGACAATATTGTGATCAGTGATCAGGGACATGATGTATATTTCGAACCGGGGACCTATAAAGGCTTTTCTTTCGAAAACAATATCTTTACGATGACGGCCAGGGGAGATCAATTTATCGGCGGGAATTTTAAATCCGCAGTTTTTGATAATAACCAGTATTGGTCATTTTATAGATCAACCCGGAACCTTCCACAGCCTGAGGTTACCTATGACCATGATCCGATCTTCTCCGAACCTTCCCTTGATACGCCTATGATGATTAGATAAAATTCTGATATAGAATGATACGGATTAATTCTTTACATAGTAAGTTTAATTATAGGAGAATTCCGGAGCATCCCGCTATGGGATGCTTTTTTACATGGACCTTGCCATTTAAAATTTAATTAATAATTATAACCATGAAAAATGTAATTGCATTGTTGATATTGACTTTCTTTTCTTGTGTCAGTTATGCAGGTGTCAAACCGGCGGATTCAACCCAGACTATTCCTTCAGCTATCAAATCAGTTACAAAACACAGCATAGTCCTGAACGGGAAAACCATTAATTATACTGCTACCGCAGGGGCATTGATCCTCAGGAATGAGAAGGATGAACCCATTGCCCTGTTTGGATATGTAGCATATACCAAAGACGGAGAAAGTGACCTTTCAAAACGCCCTGTCACTTTTGCCTATAACGGCGGACCGGGATCATCATCCATGTGGCTGCATATAGGAATCCTGGGCCCGGAAAAAGTTGTGGTAAATGACCCGGATGTCACTCCTCCTCCGCCTTATAAAATAGAGAGCAATGCCAATTCTATTCTCGACGTAACAGATCTTGTCATAATAGACCCCGTAGGCACCGGTTTAAGCCATGCAATAGGAAAGGCAAAGAATACGGATTTCTGGGGAGTGGACCAGGATATAAAATCAGTCAGTGAATTCATAAGGCAATATACAACTGATAATGACCGCTGGAATTCCCCGAAATTCCTTCTGGGCGAAAGTTATGGAACCACGCGAAGTGCAGGTGTGGCCGATTACCTGCAGGAAAATATGGGTATGACCATGAATGGGATCATCCTTGTTTCAATAGTTCTTGATTTTCATACTCTCGATTTTTCCCAGGGTGATGATCTTTCCTATATCCTGTATTTACCCACTTATGCGGCTGTAGCATGGTACCATAATAAATTGACCGATAAGCCCTCTGATTTGAATGCCTTCCTGGAAAAAGCCAGATCTTTTGCGGGAGGTGAATATGCCAATGCACTCATGAAAGGGGATGCCATTTCAGATTCTGAAAAGGAAGATATTGCCGGAAAATTATCTTCGTTCACGGGTCTTAGCAAAGATTATATTCTCAAAGCCAATTTACGGGTTAGCGAGCCCCAGTTTACCAAGGAATTGCTGAGGCAGGACCACGAAACGGTGGGCAGACTTGATGCACGATATACAGGAGTTTCCCAGGACCTATTGGGTGAATTTGCCCGTTTTGACCCTCAAAGTTCTGCCATTGAACCTGCTTTTACAGCCGCATTCATGAATTATTACTACGGTGAACTTAAGGTGGATAAAAAATATGCCTATCATACCAATGCTTATGGTGCTGAAGGATTCAAGTGGGATATGAAACATAATAAAAACGGCGGAGGTGAAGGGACTCCTCCAAATACAGCCGTTGATCTGGCGGAAGCCATGAGCCGGAACCCTGACCTGAAGGTGCTGGCATTTAACGGGTACTTTGACCTGGCAACACCTTTTTACGGGACTGAATATACGTTTGACCATATGGGACTTGAGAAAAAACTGAGACAAAATATTACGATGAAATATTTTAACGCGGGCCATATGATGTATGTTGAACCTGCATCGGCAACTGAATTCAAGAATAATGTTTCAGCGTTTATTCAAAGTTCCATAAAACAATAAGGATGGGGAATCCGGGGACCGGAGGGCAGAATATTCTTTCCGGCCGAGCTTAAAAAATACACTTGATGGCCATTTTATAGAAATTACAAACTGTTGACACATCAATATTCTTCAGTTTTAATCAATGAAAATGGAAATTTAATTTAAATATATTTTTTCTTTTTGCTATCTTGTTGATTATAAACACATTAAACATGATATATCATGAAATTAATAGTCAGATTGATGATGTACATGTTGCCCTTAATCTTTTTAATTCAGTGCAATAAGAATGATCAGCTTAGTATTGTCACAATAAAGGATGATAAATTTCTTAATGCGCTTATTAAAAGAGGTGTTGATACAAACAAGGATGGCAATATAAGTTCAATTGAAGCGGAATTTGTCAGGAATCTGGATGTCTCGAATTGTGGGATTTCAGACATCAGCGGTCTGGAAGCATTTATCAACATGGACTGCCTGAATTGCAGGAATAACCAATTGTCGTTTATTGATGCCTCCTATAATACAGACTTGCAATTTCTGGACTGCAGTAATAATAATTTATCATCCCTGAATATTTCCAATAACACTTCTTTAAAATATCTTATATGTATCGACAACCAGTTAAAAACGATTGATGTTTCCAAAAATATTGCATTGATTAGTTTCTGGTGCAGTGAAAATCAATTGACTGGCATGGATCTTTCGAAAAACTCCGAGTTACAATATTTTGGCTGTGATCATAACCAGTTAAATTCTCTTGACCTATCAAACCAACCTGGCTTGATCATGCTTTTTTGTGAGGATAACCAATTGTCATCACTTGATGTTTCCAACCTGCCTGATTTATTATATCTGGAATTTGGCGGTGGCCGGTTTTCAAATATTGATATTTCAAAAAATACAGCGCTTAAGGAATTGCGATGTTGGGGAAGTCTGTTGACCAGCCTGGATGTTTCCAATAATCCTTCTTTAGAGACTTTAGGTTGTTATAATAATCAATTCAGTGAATTTGATATATCAAATCTGACCGGCTTAATAAATTTCTACTGTGTAAATAATCAATTGACAAGCCTGGATGTTTCCAATAACACTTCCCTGGAATTATTGGAATGTTATGATAATCAAATCACCACACTTGACGTTTCGAACCTTGTCAACTTAAAGTATTTATGGTGCGGGAAAAATCTACTGACCAGCCTGGATATCTCAGAAAACAGAAGCCTTGGCACAGGATCATTGGCCAATGCAGCACTCGAAATAACGGATATGCCCGGTCTTGAAAAAGTATGCACCTGGGCCATGCCCCTTCCGTTTGATGTAGTTTCAGATGGCAGCCCCAATGTGTATTTTACCACTGATTGCAGCGATTAACTGATCACTTTAAATAACAGGCCGATTATAATATTAAAGGCAAAATAAATTAAGATTTATTATTTTCAATAAAATGGCCGTCGTATAACGATTCTTTAAAACATTTCGATTAAAATACCAATTAAGACTTTAAAATAGACCGGAAGTCGATCATTGATCATCGTCAGGGAGAGGTAGTAGTTTCCCTATGACGATCCTGTTCGTTCCTTCCACTTCATTAAATTCCTGAAGGGTCATTCCTAATCCTTCAAGCTCTTCTTTTACGGGTTCTATATTGTAATCAACTGAGCTGATGGAATTGAAAATAAGAAATCCGTTTACTTTCATTCTCCTGCATATATGTTCCCAGAAAATAACGGAAAGAAACTTATCAGGAACTTTATTGTCGATAAACAAATCAACGATTATAAGGCTATAAGAGTTTTTGTCCTTTTTCAGAAAATCAAGAGCATCATCACATTCTATCTTTGTGGTTTCATTTTCGAATACCGAGAATTCCTCTTCAGCAATGCGAATGATCACCGGGTCAATATCAACGGCCACTATGGATCCCGCGAAGGAAAAATGTTCGCGTAAAGTTTTTATCACTGAACCGCCTCCAAGCCCAAGCAAAAGAATATTTTCTACCTCGCCAAGTTCAATATGCTCAAGGGCAAATTTTAATATCCTTTGTGATGAACCATAAGAATAATTGGCATTGGAAGTATCCAGTACTTTATGGCCGTTGATCCAGCGGACTTCCAGGAGACCACTGAATTGGGTTTTGATTTTTTTTGTAAAAGGAATAAAATAGGAAATTAACTTTTTAAACATAATGTAATTTCCATATTAATGAATATGGATAATTTCAACATCAATAAATATACATCTTCGCCAGCAGATCGCCACTTTCCGGAATCAATATCCCTCCCGATATGTTAAAGGAAGACAAATGAAATCACCCTGCAAATAAAAATCAATTTTATCCTGAAGAATTGATGAATTATGCGTTAAAAAATGCCGGTTCCTGGATTAACAAGAACCGGCATCCGGGATTTATTATAGGTGAAGACCTTTTGACGGCATTCCTATTCTGATTTGGCAATACCTATTGTGCCGCAGGCTACTCTTGCACCTGCATTACCGGTAGGTTGTGTTTTAAGGTCATCTTCGCCCGCATGGACAATAATGCCCCTTCCGATAATTGAATGAGGACCGCTGAAACTGATAACATTGTCAATCATAGACAAGTGGGCGTGTCCCGTACTGTCTGCAGTTACATTGCCCAAATCCCCTACATGCCTTTCGGCATCTGTGGGTGCGCCATGGTTTTTATGATCCGGGTTAAAGTGCCCGCCGGTGGAAGTACCGTCCGGAGCTGAACAATCCCCGTATTCGTGAACATGAAATCCGTGCTGACCGGGAGTAAGGCCATCAATATCGGCTTCGACCTGGATACCATTGTCAACCTGGGTAAATGTCACAATTCCGGAGACATTTTTGCCCTGTGTGGGATGAAGAACACAAACTGCTTTTTTAACAGCATTTGAAGCCATGGCATTTTGACCTTCGTCGGATTTCATGGGCTGGCATGCCAGGGCCAGAAGCGCTATGAAAAATGCGATTAAGATCGGCGATAATGATTTTTGTCTTTTCATGTGGTTTTGAGTTTAGTGGGAAGATTATTTGTTAGTTCAGTAACTGAGATTAAAGGTCCTTCTTGGTAATTATTGTTTCTGCTGGCTTCAGCCGGATATTCAGGGTTTTAATTCCTGCCAGGAAAATGTAATATAATGAATAAAAAGATGAGTTCAAATTGATCGGAAAACCTGGTTCCTGTAACCAGGTAAATCAAGAATATTGTTCCTGCCTGAAGATCCGAATTTGAAATTTGTTGGAAAATTCAGATAAAAGAATTTGCTACCCGGTTCTTAAAGGGGGTAAACTTCTATTGAGAATTATTCACTGAACGATTTTTAAACACGGAAAGAATTATAAGAATCAGGGATATAAAAACAAGAAAGAAACCCAGCCAATTCCCGAACCTTGTATAGAATGTGTTCAGCGGAACTACAGGAATATAACTCACAAGATTATAGCCTGCGCCATCGGTACAGGAGACTTCTCCTTTAATCCGGCCTTCAGGATCACTGATGGTAATTCTCCCATACCTGGCCGCTCTTACCAGTGAAAACCCATTTTCAATACTTCTCATAATCGCCATCCGTGAATGTAGCCAGGCATCGTCACCGAAGTCCCAGGCCGGAACCAAAAGGAACGAAATATGATTCTTCCCGTATTTTCGGATATAATCCGGAAAATCGAGATCCTTGCAGATCGCAACTCCGGCACTGACTCCACGATAATCAAAAATCCCGATATTTTTTCCGGGCATAAATACATTCTCAAATCCACTGACAAGGTCCACCTTGTTGTAATCGAGTATCCTCCGGCCGGAGGAATCCATCACAAAGGCTGAATTCCTTTTTACCTGATTTTCAAGATTTGTATATCCCGAAGCGATCCAGCAATGATAAGTTCTTGCAGTTTTCGAAATCATGGAAATGATGCTTGAATCCGAACCTTTTTCAAGACTAAGAGCACGTTCCGGTAATAAAATGATGCCGGTTCCCTGCCGGGCAAGCAAATCGGCCTGGTTGGCATAGAAGCCGGCAACACTCAGGTCCCTGGAATTGTCAGGCCTGCCGCTATTATTGTGAAGCCCTTCCTTTATTACCGAAATCCCAACTTTGAGATCATCCGGTAGCTTACGCCTGAGATGAATCAAACCGAATAGAAAAACAAAAACGAGCAGAAAGGAGGGAACAAAAATTGTTGCCATCCATTGTCTTTTTTCCTGCCGCAGGTACCAGCCCACGGATACCATTGACGGAAATAATAAAATTACGAAGGTAATGCCAGTTATCCCGGTTACTGAAGCAATTTGTACCAGGTAAAGATAGTTGGATTGCGTATAGGCAATGTTGCCGAAGGTTCCGTCATGCGAATACATTGAGATCATGAATTCAACTGCTGCCCAAATTGCCGGCAGGGCAAAAACCGAGTACCATTTCCTTGTTCTGATAACTATTTTCCTGGAAAGGGCAATCACGCAGGCAAAGATGAGGGCCTGTAAAAACAATATAAAATCAACCCTGAATTCGGGCATGAGTTTCTTTAAATAGGAATGCCAACTGAATATCCCGATCCCATAGGCGGCAAAAGCCAGAAAGAAGGCCTTCCGCGGACCCGAATAAAACGATATAATCATCAGGGGAATTGGAGCAAACCACAAAAGGAACCCGTAGGACCCGCTGAGCCCCAGGGAATAATACAACATGCTTCCAGTAAGGAGAACTGACACCAATGCCAGGATTAATTCCTTAACTGATTTTTCGGTTGCCATTTTTTAGAAGTAAGTTAACCGTGATGAATACCCTTGGTATATAAACTCCTAATATAGTATTTGTCTGCTTATCCGGCCTAATCCTGAAGCTAAAGAAAGAAGATATGCGAATGAGATAAGGGGGAAAGCAGGATCTTTTTCCTGAAAGATTTTAAAAATCTTTACCTGGTTAATGCAGTGCCAGGAGTTGGGAAAAAGATCCTGCTGTTGATATCGGGTAGTCTGCCCGGGTTAAAATGGGATATTTGGTTATATCAGTTCTGATCCTGTTTTCCGAAGTAGTCCTGGGGATCGACCCTTACGCCGTTTTTGATCACTTCATAATGGAGGTGTGGCCCGGTGGAAATTCCCGTGGATCCAACATGTCCGATTTCCTGGCCCAGGGTGACATGATCGCCCTTTTTTACGGAAATATCCTGAAGATGTTCATAGAAAGTTTCGAATTCCTTGTCATGCCGGATAAGTATGTTGTACCCATAGTCCTTATCCCATCCGGCCTCCATAATAACCCCTGATGCCGGGGCTACAACAGGAGTCCCTGAAGGAGCTTTAAGATCGATGCCGCTATGCCGTCCTGATTTTTTCGTTATAGGGTTAACTCTTTCGATTCCGAAGGCGCTTGTAATTTTTATATATTTTACCGGACAAATACTGGGCGGACCGTTTCCAAGCGACGTGCCGGAAAATGCGACTGTAAGTAAAATTAAAAACGGAAATATCAATAAATAGATATACTTCCTGAGTTTTGGGGTTTTATTCTTGGTTATCATTTCTATTCTTTTTTTAATGGTTAAACTTTTAAATGTGTGAATCAATCCTGATGAGTACCCTGATTCAATGCAGGATACCAGTAACCTGAGGTAATCCTGCGTGGAAACTCCCTGGCTGATCACGGAATTATCGGCCAGGTATTCATGGGTTCTTTTCAGTGATTTCTTTAAAAGAAAGACAAAAGGGTTGAACCAGAAAAACATACTGCAGATTTCCATTATTAACAAGTCAGCGGAATGAAGTTGTTCGGCATGCGTACGTTCATGCATTAACAGGGATTCAAAACCTGGTATTTTCTGAAAATCTGCCGGTACATAAATCCAATGAAAGAATGAAAAAGGAGAAGTAAACAAATCTGAACTGATGATGGTTAATTTCCCTGACCTTGAAACTACGGATAGTTTTTTAAACAAGATCATTTTGCGGATCAAAAGTATGCCACGTAAAAACATGAACGATATACCCATGAAATAAACATAAATAAGGACTGTACTGAATGACCAGACCTGGATCGTATGATTGACTGCCTGGCCAATCTCTCCTGAATTTATAAATTCCCTGTAATTATATGAGGGGTCCAGGTTGACTGCCCATTGCCCCGGAAAAACAATCAGGCCGGATAAAAAGGGCAGAATGACTGATAATAATGAAATTAGATTCAGGAAAACCCGGTTCAGACGATGAAAGGTGAAACCCGAAAGAAATACGATGTAAAACAGGTAAAGCAGGGCCATAATGAGGCTGCTTTTTAATAAATAGGCTAGCAGAAAATTCATCAATTGATTTTTTTCTCTTTGATCTTATCTTCTACCATTCTTTTAATAACTTCCAGCTCACTGAGACTGATGTTCTCGGCATCCGTGAAAAAGGAAGCAAAACTTGATACGGAACCGTTAAAGAAATTATTGACGATCCCTTTAAGGTGAAACCGGAAATATTCATCCTTTGAGACCAGGGGATAATATTCATGCACTTTGCTGTAACTATGATAGCTCAGGAACCCCTTTTTTACAAGCACCCTGATAACCGTCGATACTGTCGTATAGGCAGGTTTAGGATCAGGTAGCTGTTCTACAATGTCTTTCAGAAATGCTTTTTCCAGTTTCCAGATACATTGCATTACCTGTTCTTCCGCTTTTGTCAGTTCTTTCATGACCCGAATGTAATTATTTATTTAATAATATAACTATAAATATAGTAATATTTTTATAAAAATAATTATTTTATTATCAAGTGATTGATATACAGATATTTATGATTTATTGAACTGAATTAAATATTATGGATCAGGAAATTTTCTCAAGAAGTTGTTTTAAATGGACAACGAGGGCGTCATCATCTGGAGTAATGATGATCTTTTTCCCTTCCCGGGTTTCTATAAGGACTTTACGGTTCAGGCGGGTTGCATAAAAAATTACATTGCCGAATTTCGAGGAATAATGATTTCCATAATAGCCAAAGAGACCTCCGACGCCAAAGGTCCTGATCACGGCTTTCATCTCACCGGGATTAAGCTGTTGGATCGTCTTTATGGAGGAAATAGGAAATTTAATGTTACCGACAGGCCTGTTGATAATCAGGAATCGGTCATTGACGGAATAGGATGAAGGAGCGAAGAACCAACACCCGAAGAATGTAGCGGCAAGAAAGAAAAGGACAAGGGCTTGAATAATAATTACTGAAATGTCTCCTTTAGCCGATAATAATCCTTTCACACTAAACTGACCGATAAAAATAAATAAACCTAATACAAGAAGGGTGATCACTATTGCCAAGAGGTCGAGAGAGGCTTTGTATTTTATTGTCATAATTGAAAATATAAAAAAGTTAAATAGGAGCTTCAGTAATTTGAAATTCAATTCCCATTCTTCGGATGTCGGCCATTAATCGTTTTGGATCTGCGATCCGGCCCATGCACCAGAGTCCGGGTTTCCTGGCTGAACCGTCCAGATACTGCAGTAAGCAGGCTACAGCCGGAATAGCAGTAAACTGGTAACTGTCGGGATGACTCAGAAGGATATCGAGCCGTTTTCTGCGGTTTTCACGAAGACCTTCCGTTTCCAGTTTTAAAATTGTTATATAGGGAGGCCCAGTAAAATATCTCAGGCTTCCCGTAAGAAGCCTTGTCATGGGCCGGAGCATCAGTGTGGGAAATATTTTCAGGAAAAGAAATATGACAGGGAAGATAAACATATCCACAAACCAGTGAAACCCGGCCACATAAAAACCCATATGCTTCAGGGAAGGAAATTCTTCCGGAAGTTCTCTTAATTCTTCCAGGAACATCGGGGTGCACATTTGTTTTCCATATGGTTTTCCCATATTCACTTTAATAAAATCGCGGGTGGTCCATAAGCTTGCTTTTCTCCATATCCCGTTCTTGTAGAATGTTCCCTGGAAATCGATAAGTTCCCGGGTAAATTCCCTTGCTGTGGTTTCTGAAAATCGCAGGTTTTTCCAGTTCATCCTGATCAGACTGCCGGTGATTGCTTTTTCCAGGGAATCAAAGAAATTTGCCCCATACCGAATAAGGGCGGCAGGAAGACCCGGGTGAAACCCGCCTTCCGAGATAAAACACCTCCCTGAGCCCTGTATCTTAAACTCAAAGGCCTTCAATTCTTCGAATTTACCTGCAGCATATTGAATATCGAAATAATCGATCCCGGCTTCAAGGCAGGCTGACGCGACCTCGCGGGTGTATTGTGAGGAACTGGATGCAACTACAACCATATCGATATTCCGGAATGCGGCTTTCAGGTCGTCTGTATTACCGGCATCCACTTTCATCCCGCTGGCCCTGTTTCCCGGAAATAACCTGTTCAACTCATCCGCCGCGGATTTTGCTTTCTGAAGATCCCTGCCGGCCAGGTGAATATTGAGGCCGGTTTCTGATAAAAGCAATCTGCAAATAGGTAATCCTGCATTTCCATAGCCGCCCAATACAAGGAAGCAATTGTTTTTCATAAAAAATAATTAAAAATGATTCCGGGACAAAAATTATCAACCCTGGTCGTTCGCGTATCCCAATTTACAAAATATCCCGGGTCATTCCTGATGTTCTATTTATTTTCGTATTTATCCTTTCAGGATCGTACTATTTAAATACCTTTGAGGGCTGATTTCTTAAAAAATCACACTATGAAATTTTTATCTAATACTGCGGTTTCCGGCCGGAATATCTTCTTCCCATTTGTCCTGTTGACCGTGGCCCTTGGAGTTTCCTGTGCGAAGGAAAATCCTACATCCAACCTGAAAGGGGTTCTTGTCATCAATGAACTGATGTCAAAAAATACTACTACCGTTAAGGACCAGGATGGCCAGTATGATGACTGGATTGAGCTGTACAATTTATCGGATAAGGATATTGACCTTTCAGGGTATTACCTAAGCGATTCCAAAAAAGAGCCGACAAAATGGTCTTTTCCCAAGGGGACCAAAATCGGAGCGAAAAGTTATCTGATTATCTGGGCCGACAAAGACCTTAATCAGAAAGGTCTGCATGCAGATTTCAAGCTATCTTCGGAAGGTGAAATGGTCATCCTTTCCGCTCCTGACAAAGCGGTTATCGATGAAGTGACCTTTGGTGCACAGACACAAGAATTATCCTATGCAAGAGTCCCCGATGGAACAGGATCATTTACCTGGACCCAGCCGACATTTAACGGACCGAATAAATAGTATACTTATTTTGACGGCAACAATTTTAATTTTATTGTTTCCGTCAGGGTTACACGCTCAGCAGCTTTCAATACAACCTGAACCGGCTGGTGAAATTTTTGCGCAACAGATCATTGATGAGTTTGTCGGAACCCACCCGGAAGTGGGAGCATTCAGGATATTTTTAACTGATAGAAATGGTTGCAGGGTGGTGGCTTCCACTGACAGTATTTTCACGGGGTCAGAATGTACGCACCGTGAACGCAAAGTAATAGATAAAGGGAAGATATATTTCAGGAAACCGCTCAAAAAGGATCCCTATTATGTTATCATCAGGCCGCTTAAGGATTATGATGGGAATTTTATAGGAGGTATCCGTATGGACCTGGCAGTGACGATAGGCAACAGGGAAGAAGTTACCGACAGATCGGCTATCCTGCTCGATGAATTCAGAACCCTGATCCCTTCTAAGAAAAGATTATTGGAAAAAGTTCCGGAATAAAGACTATAATCTCAGGTATTTATCCCGGCAGTCAGCCGGATATCATTCAATTTGTGAAAAACTCTCCGGTTACCTTATATGAATTTGAAAAGGGAAAGTCAGATTATTTTTTCCCGGAAATTTTTTCCATCATATTTTGCGATTTCGTAAGCGGCGTGAACCCGAATTTTTCGTATAGTCCGTGGGCATCTTCGGTTCCAAGTCCCCAGCGTTTCAGGTTTTGCAGTTTTTCATGGTGAACGATGAATTCCATCAGTTTTTTCCCGTAACCGCGGCCCCTGTATTCTTTCAGGACAAAGACGTCCATGACCCAGGCAAATACCGCATAATCCGTTACCACCCTGGCAAAGCCCACCTGCTGGTGGTTGACAAAAACCCCGAAACATAATGAGTTATCAATGGATCTCCTGACGGTATCCAGACTGCGGCCTTTCGCCCAGTAGGATTCCCGGGAAAGGAAGTTGTGAATAAGGTTTATATCCAGCCTTGATTTATCAGTGGTAATTTCGGATTGTGAGTCTTTCGCCTGTGATGTCATTGAAATCCCGGTAAGATATTAAAATATAAAATAGCTGTATGAATCCCAATTCCGGATGATCATTTTATCGGGAAAGGATTAATTTTTAATAAAAAAATTACAAATAATATGTGATCACTTCCTGGTTTATCATGCCGGAAGAATATACGATTCGCCTTTAACTCTACAAATAATTTTCTGCAACGCGGATCAGGTATCCGTTCGGATCGCGGATCCCGAATTCACGAAGTCCCCATGGTTTGACTTCGATCCCGTATTGAAAATCGATATTCCTGTTCTTGAACTCAGTAAAGACATCTTCCAGGTCATCCACAAACCACATCAGGAAATATTTAAAATCCTGGTTGTTCACAGAATTACTGTATGCCGGTTCCTCACTGAACATCAGTCGCATGTCATCCCGCTGTATGCCGCCGTCGGAATCGTTCCATGTCCACTCATCATAGAATCCAAGTTTATCGCGCTAAAAGTCAAGTGTCTGTTTTAAATTCCTGACAGGAATAAAAGGATTCACCCTGTGAAATCTTATTTGCCTCATTGCCTTCGCCATATGCTTCCTGTATTAAAGATTATTCCGGATGTTTTTATTTACAACAGATTCCGGGATAAAATATTTTATGACACAGGTCATAGAAGGGGCCCTGGAGCTGATATTTAACATAATTTATAATTCCGACCGGACAAAAACTCACGGACCGGATATTCCGGTGTGAAATTCATTGCTTCCGGTTCAGGTATTCTGGTCCCTGGGTAGGATCATCAACCTGGGGATTCTCACATGGTCGGGCTGCTCCATTATATATTTTACCGATTTAACTATATCATTTACAGATAATGGTTCTGTAATGTGCATACTTTCCCGGGGATGAACTTTCCAGCGGTTATGAAATTCGGTGAGGACCAGTCCGGGTTCAATGCATGAGATCTTGATCGGTGTTCCTGTCAACTCCATACGCAGGGCTTCCGACAAAGCCTCGACAGCATACTTGGTAGCGGCATAAGCTCCTGCAGTTGCCCTTACCTTGGTCCCCAGGACACTGGAAATATTTATAATATGGCCGTAACCCTGCTCTTTGAAATGTTTCAGGAATTTGTAGGTTATGCGGAAGGTGGATTCAACATTTAACCGGATCATCGATGCCATAATATCGATATCGATCTCTTCGATGGTTCCCACCTCGATGATCCCGGCACAATTAAACAAGAAATCACATTTCCCGTATTTGTTAAAAATATATTTTTCAATTGAATCCTGGAATTCAGTTGAATTCAGATCCCCGGCAATTACATCTTCTTCTTCGAAACCCAGTTGCATGAGCCGTTCTTTTCTTCGCGCGGTGACAATCACCTGGTAATGTTCATTTTTCAGGAATTCAGCTATTGCAAACCCCATGCCGCTGCTTGCCCCGGTGACGAGGCATATTTTATCTTCATTCATGGCACTTTTTATATAAAGGTGAGAATTTGATTTTCAATTCAACAATTATAAGAATTCTCTAATACGCCGTCAAGCTCAAGAAGATTCCGGATTTCATGTCCTGGGCTTAAATCCGGGATATCATTGGGTTTTCCGTTACGGTTTAACCAGATATTCATGATCCCTGCTTTTTTTGAGCCGGCAATATCCGTTTGAAGGCTATCACCGATCATTAATGTATTCCCGGAATTGCTGCCCAGCCTGTCGACAAGTTCAAGGAAGATCTCAGGGTCAGGTTTACCTTTACCATAATCACCGGAAATAATAACCTTGTCGAACCAATGCGCCAGATTTCCGCCTTTAATTTTTTTTTGTTGAATATCAGGGGCACCATTAGTGACCAATCCAAACTTAAACCGGCTCTTATATTTCTGAAGGCAGGGTAGGGCGTCCTGAAAAAGAATATGCCTGGTATTTCTGTATTTCTTAAAATATTCACTTAATTCCCGGGCCGCAGACAGGTCAGTATTACCTGTTCTGTGTAAAGCATTTAGCCATGCCCGCGTCCGGTATTCTTTTCCATAACCCCTTAAATATTCGAAATTCTCATTTGCACCGTCAAAGTCCGCCCATAGAGCTTCCCACGAACTAATGCCCACACTCCGGCAAAACGGATATACAGGTGTAGCATGCCAGAGAATCCGTGCTTCTTCAATAAGGATATCAACGAATGTTTCAGGATCTGTGCCAGTGTTCAACCGGGAAAAAGTATTTATAATACAATATTTCGCGGAGTTCCATTCCTCCATCAATGTTTCATCAAGGTCGAATAATAAAGTTTTAAAAGGAGTCACCATTGTTACAATTCGGAACGATTTCTAATTCTAAGCGTCCTTGTTGATTATTTTCAGGCTTTATTAAAATCAAATTCTATCAATTCCACGGGCGCCCCGTCATGCTCGATCATGGCTGACCTGACACCTTCTGACGGAGAACCTGCCGGGGATATCACTTTCAGTTTATGGATTTTAATTTCATGTTCAATATTTTTCACCTCGAAAGCTATATGTGGAACTTTCCTTATCAGAATGGGAACAGTGCTGCCCTTTTCAAATCTCATCCATTCAATTCCGTAAGGGCTTGTGCTGAAACCTGAAACATACATCCTGAAGCCGGATAAATACTTTTCATTCTTCTTTTTATAATTTGTAGGAATTCCGATATGATGAAATTTCCAGCCCCAGCGATTTATGGCAAAAGGGGCTTCATTGTCAGCTCTTTTATTCATAGGTTCGGCAAAAAATGACTTATTCTTTTATCAAAAGAAATCAATTTTCGAATTTATTCCGGGATCACTAACGGATTATAATCCTTTTACAGGATGCTCTTTCATATAAAGCTAATTATTGAAAAAATAAAATGACCCGGTTACTGCGCCGGGCCAGGCAAAATAATATCGTTTGTCATATTTATCAGGAAGGCATTCTTCCCTGGGATTGTCTTTCGACCATCCATCCCGGGTATTCGGGTTTCATGGCACTCAGTGAATCCAGTCGGCTCATCTCTTCTTCTGACAGGTCCAGGCCTGTGGAGGCTATATTATCCAATAGCTGTTCATTGGTTTTGGCACCTATAATGATACTGGTCACACCTTCTTTCCTGAGCATCCATGCCAGTGCTACCTGGGCTACAGATACTTCGTGATTTTTGGCAACGATGGCCATTGCATCGATAATGTAAAAGGCCTTTTCCTTATCTATGGGCGGAAAAACAAATTCATCACGTCGACTGTTCCCTGCCCTGGCTTTTTCCCTGGTATATTTTCCCGAAAGGAAACCACCGGCAAGCGGGCTCCATGGCATCAGGGCAAGACCCTCGCTTTTAGCCATTGGAATTATCTCCCTTTCCAGGTCCCTGCTTGCGATAGTATAATAATTCTGAAGGGCCACAAATTTTGTCCATCCCATTTTTTCGGCAATTGAATTGGCTTTCACTACCATCCAGGCCGGATGATTGCTTATCCCGAGATATCGCACCTTTCCCGACCTTACCGCATCTTCAAGGCCACGCATGGTTTCTTCCAGGGGCGTGATCGGATCAACACCATGAATATAAAGGAGATCGATATGATCGATCCCTAAACGCTGCAGGCTGTCATTTACCGAATCGGCAATATGAAGCCTTGACAGGCCTACCTGGTTGGCACCATCACCGACACGCCCCCGCACCTTGGTGGCAACTACCACTTTCTGCCGGTTTATACCCAGATCCGTCAATGCTTTCCCAAGCAGAATCTCCGACTGGCCCTCTGAGTAAACATTAGCAGTGTCGATGAAATTGATCCCCGAATCCAGGGAAGTTTTAACCAATTGATTTACTTCCTCCTGCGGCAAACGGCCTATGGCCTCCCAGAATCCTTTCCCTCCGAATGTCATTGCCCCAAGGCATAATTCTGAAACCAGGACACCCGTGTTCCCTAGTTGTTTGTATTTCATATCGCTAAATGAATTATGGTCGAAAATTTAAATGTCGTGCTTCGCAACTCCTTAAAATGAAAAAAGATACCTCCAGAGTTACTTATACTGTTTAACTCCTGATTAAATATTTTGTTTGAGGTGTTTTAAAATAACTTCAAATCCCCAATCGCTCAATCGCCAATCGCTCAATCGCCAATCGCTCAATCGCCAATCGCTCAATCGCCAATCGCTCAATCGCCAATCACTCAATCCCCAATCACTCAATCGCCAATCACTCAATCGCCAATCACTCAATCTCCAATCACTCAATCCCCAATCACTCAATCCCCAATCACTCAATCACTCAATCACTCAATCACTCAATAAATTACACGTGTCTTTTCCTTCTGTATAAGCAATCCTTCATATCACATAAATTGCAGGAATATCCTTTTCGTTTAACCTCTTTGCCGATTCCGATAATACCGCTGATCGATTTAATGGGATACATCAGTGATGAAGGGGATAACCTGACACCGCAGAAATTTTCAGGAAAGAAGCTGAAAAGCTTTTTTTGTTCACTTACCTGCCATTGGCAATAACCGGGGCTGTACCGTTCGGTAATCTTAAGTCCCTTAACCTTTAATTCCTTTTCCATACCGTCCTGGATGATATCCATGGCGGCATCCACTGTTTCCGAGCCGGTTACATCGACAACATATCCCTTGATCATGTCACCCGACTTCATCAGCTTCCCTGACCATTCACCTATCCCGGCACCGGCTGTGCAGAGGAATAAAGCAACATGCTCTGATTTCCTGAGCTGGTTGGTAATAATTCTCTTAAGATCGAAGGTTACATCATCTATCCTGATACTTTGATTGATCCTGTCGATATGGATATTTTCCCTTAAGACATAACCTCCTGTTATATCACAATAATCGGGCGCTGCATCCAGCACTTCCTCAATGATGTCATCGAAGGGTTCCGGAGCGATACCATCGTCGTAACCCATTACCCTTGCAATCTTTTCCCTGGTAAGGCCAAGTTCGGGGAATCTGAAATGAAAAGAATTATAATCCATATCAGGCTTCGCAATATTCACGGAATCTTTCATTAAAATCCCTGATATTGAAATCATTTCCTATAGCAACCAGGACTGAAGAGTTTTCGTTGTAGGACAATTCTTCAGATACAAGGTTATCATATACTGCCTGCACAGCCATTGAGTGCCCGTTGTTCAGCTTCAGGTATCCTTTTATTCGAAGGGTGACCGGAAGGAACTCATTCAGGAAATCATAGGCTTTTTCAGGGGAAATTTCCCTGGCGGTCCTGATCACACCTACCTGAAGGGCAGGGCAGAGGTGGTCGGGATCGGCAGGGAGCTTGTCATATTTTGCGACAGGTCCCTTATTTTCCGCACAGGATAAACCCATAGCCAGGTCAGCATCGGCATGATCTGTTATTGTAATACCGGCCATCGGGTTGATCTTTTTTAATTCTTCCGATAATTCCTCCAGGGAGCCAGGATTGGAAAGATCCGATTTGTTGATGATGAGTTCATCGGCTGCCAGGATCTGGTGAAGTGATATATCTGAAATTTCCGATACCCTTGAAAAATTGGCTGCATCAATGAGGCAGTAGGTATAGGCAGGGTACGCTTTTCCTTTAAGGTTTTCCTGGCTGAAATATTCGATAACACCCAGGGGATCGGACAGGCCGGAAGTTTCTATCAGTATAAGGTCAGGGTCGTGGTCATTTATCATCCTGGTCAGCGCCTCTACGAGATCCTCCTGACGGCACATGCAGCTAATGCTTCCATTATTGATTTCCTTCAGTATGAATTTCTGTGGTATTTCCTTTAATGTTATCCCGTCTACTCCGGCGGGAGCAAATTCATTTATAATTACTCCAACCCTGTACCTGGTGGCATAACCTTCAATCACTCTCCTGATCAGTGTCGTTTTCCCGCTTCCCAGAAATCCGGTGATTATCACAACCGGAATATACGATTTATCAGCCATTGGGATTATTGCTCTTGCGTTTATAAACTACTTCTTTGATTTTGTGAATATGCTCCGGTGTGGTACCGCAACATCCGCCCACGATATTTGCGCCTGCTGTAATTAGCGGGTTTATATAGCCCGCCATTATTTCCGGACTTTCCGGGTAAAGGGTTTTACCCTCATGGTATACCGGGATCCCGGCATTGGCATGAACAAGGACGGGAATTTTTTCATCGACTTTTCTGATCTCCTTTACGATCCCTTCCATATCTTTCATTCCATGGCCGCAATTGGTGCCCAGCATGTTTACACCCGCTTCAACAAGTGCCTGAGTCATTTCTGCCGGGCTTACACCCATCATGGTGCGGAATTCACCTGAAACCGTTTTGTCGAAAGTCATTGTGCAGGCTACCTCAAGACCTGTATTTTCCCGGGCAGCCCTGACTGCAATAAGAGCTTCCTGCAGGTCGGTCATGGTTTCAACAACCAATGCATCGGCACCACCATCTTCAAGGGCCAGGGCCTGTTCCCTGATTGATTCATACAACTGAGCCTCGGATATTTCTTCCATCATCAGAAGCTTGCCCGTTGGCCCAATGGAACCGAGAACAAGATGTTCCCTGCCTGCTGCTTTCCTGGAAATGGATGCTGCCGCCTTATTGATTTCAAAAGCCCTTTCTTTCAAGCCGTAACCCTCCAGTTTAATGGAAGATCCCCCGAAACTGTTGGTTTCTATGATATCGGATCCGGCAAGGATATAACTTCTGGCAATGTCGAGGACTTCATCAGGATGTTCAATGTTCCATAATTCAGGACACTCGCCGGGCTTTAAACCCTTTAACTGAAAAAAAGTGCCCCAGGCTCCATCGGAGATTAATATTTTTTTTGCCTGCAGTGCCTTGAGAATACTTGCCATTACAATAAGATTAAATTTTATGAAAAGTTGAAAAAGCCTTTTTCAATATTTCTTATTAGAAGAATGTCAACCAGCCTGGGCGTTCAGATATTCGACGATACCCTGGGGATCAGGCGCATAAAAATCAGCACCTATTCTTTTTCTGAAATCTTCATTTACAGGTGCGCCTCCAATGGCAATTCTTGTTTCAGGAAAGTTTCCTTTCACTTCCCTTACAATTCCTTCCATGTTGACCATGGTAGTGGTCAGCAAGGCGGATATTCCCATAAAGCTTCCCGGGTGATCATTTATTGCTTTCAGGAATTGTTCGGCGCCTACATCAGTACCCAGATCTACTACTTCAAAACCATTGCCTTCCACCATCATGGCAACCAGGTTTTTCCCAATATCATGAAGGTCTCCGGCGACAGTCCCGATGATAAAAGTTCCTTTTCTTTTTACTTCTCCACTCTGGAAAAACGGCTTCAGGTGAGTTATAGAAGTATTCATTGCTTTGGCGGACATCAGTACCTGGGGTACAAAAATCTTATTCTCCCTGAATTTTATTCCAACTTTTTCCATTGCAGGGACGAGGGCTTTTTTAAGGATATCGTCGGCTGCAATATTTGCCTCTAGTGCTTGTTTGGTAAGTTCATCTGCACCTTCCTGGCCTTTCATGTCAGGAGGATAGGGGGAAGTTTTATTGACTTTCCCGAATTCAACGCAATGTGCAATTTTTTCCAGCAGTTCGTTCATAGTAAAAAATTTATTTCATTGGTTTTCTCATAGCCATTAAATTCTCATAGGGAGTATTGACCGTAATTTCACATCCGGCGGCGAGCAGGTATTTACGGCCGCTTTCCTTTTCAAGCAGGGAAGATGTCATGGAAGAGATCCTTTCTGATGTGGCATATTGTAATTCCACGGGATTGATATTTCCTCCCCTGACAATTTCCGGTCCAAGCACCTGGTAAGCATATTCCATGTCTACATTCCAGTCCAGGTCAATAATGTCGGAACCCAGCTCCGACAGTGACGGGAGCAGGTGTGTAATATTACCGCATATATGCAGCTTGACGGCTGCACCGTTCCGGTGGATAAAATCAATGAGCTGAATATGTCGGTCCTTCACATACAGGTCGTAGGTGTCTTTATCCACCTGGCTGCAGATTGAGTCGCCGATACCGATAAGATCACATCCTTCCAATATCTGGGCCCTTGAGAAATCCATGGCAGTAATCATGCATTTATCAAGAAGCCTGTTCGAAAAATCAGGATCTGTCAGGAGGTTTGTCAGCATATCGTTTACGCCGGCCAGATCGCAGGCTTCAGCAAGGGGGCCTTCAACCCAGCCACTGACCGGTATGCTGCCTTTTAATAAACGGTCATATTCCCTGGCGGCTTTGATACGGTCCAGGGTTCTTTCATTCGAATAAACATCAGGAATTTTCAGATCCTCCACATCCTGCATTTTCCGGATCAGGGGAGCCTCGCAGATGGGAACAGCCTCTTTGGGAAACCGGATACTGGCGCCAAAAGCGGAAGTTTCGCGGTAGGGGTCGGATATGAGACTTACCATGTCTGTGTCAAAATATTCCATCGCCCTTATATTGCTGTCTACTAAAATCTTGTAATCCGTAGCAAATTCCCTGTAGGTCTTATGATTGAAACGCGCAGCAAAATGCATAAGGATCGGCCTGAAAAAAACGAATTCATGCAGCCGTTCCCCATTCAGCAAATGATTGAATTTTTGCTTTTTATTCATAAAAATCCCAGCCGGGATATATTGCGGTTTTAAATATTAAAAATTAGTCATTAAAAAAACATGATACTACTCAGGATTTGCAGATCTGTGGCCCATATTAACCAATTTCAGCAAACCCGTTAAAAATCTTTATGCCGCATATTGAGATCTTCAATTTCCTGGTTTTTCCTGTATTCATTTTTTCCTGACGGACTTTTGCTGTTCATCAAAGCTTTTAGACTCACCCCTGAGATAAGGATATGTTATATTATCGATTCCCTTATAGGCGTAGGGGTCCCTGCCGCTGACCATGAGAATTTCCCTCATGTCATCTTTTAATTCGATCCTTCCATCCCAGTTCCAGGGCAGCATGGATTCCGCACTCATGTAATGTGAAACAAGCGCCCTGCGGAAGCGATCTTCAGTCTTGTTGCGCAAAGAACGGTGAAAGAGGTATCCGTTGAAAAAAACTACGCTTCCTTTTTCCACCTGAACCGGTATTGCATCTTCTTCGATAAAAGGAGATAACTCACAGGAAAATTGTTCACGGTATTCCTTATTTTCCATGGGGAGAATCCGCCGGATAATTCCATCCCTGTGGGATCCCGGAATGACCCAAAGGCAACCATTATCGATGTCAGCATCGTCAATGGCAATCCATGCTCCGATAAGAGACCTGTCACGGGTAGGTATATAATATTCATCCTGGTGCCACGACTGGCCCGGTTTTCCGGGTCCCTTGACAAAAAACATGCTTTGCATGCATTTGATGTTAGGGCTTATCAGGGTTTTAAGGATTCTCACAACTCTGGGATGTTTAATATATTTCAGAATAAGCGGGGAGATTTTATGCGGAAAATGAATGGCATTGTATTGCCCGATCACGGAAAGATCATCAGCCTTTTCTGAAATTTTCCTGATCCCTTCCACCTTGCCACGCCCGCCTCTTAATATGGTTGTTGCTTCGTCGGCAATTTCCTGGAGTTCTCTCGGGTGAAACAGGGAGTCGGCCACCAGGAATCCTTTTTCCATGTAGTAATTGGCGTTTACCGGTGTAATATTCCCTTCGAGGATAATGGAGGATCGGGAAAGCTTTTTCATATTTCAGTTTTTAAATTCCTGGAGGGCATTGATCATGGCCACTATATTCTCAACAGGAACATTAGCCTGTATATTGTGGACGGTATTAAATATGAATCCTCCATTTTCGGAAAATATGCGGCAATTATTTTTTACCTGGACTGTAACATCTGCAGGTGTCCCGAAAGGGAGAGTTACCTGTGTGTCGATGCCACCACCCCAAAAGACGATCCTGTCACCATATGTTTTTTTCAGGTGAACGGGATCCATTCCTTTGGCATTTATCTGTACCGGGTTCAGAATATCAAAACCGGCATCGATAAAACTGTCAAGAAAAGGCTCGACCGAGCCACAGGAGTGTTTAAAGGTCTTCCAGGTAGTATGTTCATGTATCCACCTGTTTATAGTCTTATAATAGGGGATGAATAATTCATGAAGGGTTTCAAGGGAACAAAACTGTGAATCCTGTGTGCCGAAATCAGTTCCGCAGATATAAGCTACATCAACATTGTCGCCCACAACCTTATAGATTTTTTCAAGATTCATGAGGGCCACTTCTGTTTGTTCATTGAAAATGGCATGTATATATTCAGGGCGAATGATCACCGACATATACCATTCGGCAACATCCCTGATACCTTTGGGTCGCTTCAGGTTTAACCCGGGAACCAGCGCTATATCTCCCAGTCCCGTTCCTCCGAAGTTGGCAACAACCGCTTTCCCGGAGTTACTTACTTTATTTATTTCCCTTTTCCAATAATCCAGATCACTATCGGTAATAAGTCCAAACTCTTCCGTGTTATCTTCCGGGTTCAGTTTGTCTTCCTCGATGGGTTCCTGCCTGATTACTGCGTCGAAAAAATACCCGGTCTTCGGCATTTTACCGCTGGGCCTGACGGAGGTATCGCCTTCAGGAAATACCAGCAGGTCGCCATGGGGATCCAGACGGGTGTTAAATTTTTCAGGTATAAGAACTACCTGGTTCCAGAAGGTCCGGAATTCTTTATATTTTCCATCATCAGGAATGCCGAACATATCATTCCTTGGGTTTATGCCTGCAATATCTATTCCCATGATTTCGGCAAGATCTTCTTCGATCTTTCCCAGCATCTGGTACGGTTCAGTTACCCTGACCGGTCTTTTTTCCAGTCCATAATAATCCCTTAGCCGTTCTATAGCCAGGACATGAATTCCTGTGACAGGGGTGCCTCCAAAATCAACAGCTATTCCGTCTATAGCTTTGTGATCAAGAACATTTTTTACTTTCTCTCGCGATATCATATCAAAAAAATTATCGATGAATGAACGTATACAGGGTAAAGTTATTAAACCTATTCTGCAATTACTACCGGGAAGGAAAGATCAGGGCTGCTGTAGCTGCCTGATCACATCAGCCAGTGCAGTATAGACCAAAGGGCCGGTTTGGGGTCCCAGTGAATTAATTTCACCATAAGGTGATTCTTTGGCTGAATAGAGGTAAGGTGGTTTTACATCCCATTCGCTCTGAGGGATTATATAACCGATTTCGTCGTTCGACAATCCGAAAACGAATTTATATTTTGATGAAATGAGGGATCGGATGGGAGGGACCTCGATAGGTGAAATAGAGTAATCGGCTCCCGTGGGATTCACGATTCCCCCGTTGACAATTTCAGGATACATTTCGCCGGGCATGGTTAAAAAAGTCGCAGGCCCGATCCTTAGCGCGGCTACTTCCGATTGCACTGTCCACCAGCCGTTGATCCCTCTGTCGATCACACCCAGGGCAGCTCCCAACCGGTATAACTTATTATTAAAAGGTAACGATAATGTTCTTGCCACAAGAGCCATAGAAGCAGTATTTATTGTGTCGGCATCCCGTGTTTCTGAGTGAAGGGCGATAGAAGCGATCCGGTAACCGAGTGACCGTGCCTTATCAAAAGACGGTTCTTTGAAATCCTTGTGAAGCCAGGGGTCATAAACCGCAGTTTCCGGGTCCATAGTCATTAATCCTCCTATGCATCCGTTAATGTAGACGGCAACGCCACCGGTTCCACTTTCCACAAGGCTGTCGCCGGCATAAATCCCGTTTTCGATCCCCTGCCTGACATAGTTAACGAAATCACTGGTAATCAAAAGGTTGTGACTCCATAAAATTTCCGGATGGCAAGCCCAGGTTACCAATGTGCCCAGGGTGTGATGATCCTGTGGGTCTATTGCTCTCAGAACCCTGATCCCGGGATCCTTCACAATTGGACGCCGGCTGTCAACTACAAGCGAGTCGGCATCATTAAGATCCTGGCTGAAAATAAGACTTGCCGGTTGCAGCGACATAGTGGCCGAAACTATGGATTCAACGATCTTGCTCTTAACAAAGTTCATATAGTCCCTGTTCACACCGCTTTTCAGATAAGTTTTGCCCCAAAGACCAAGCATATCAGGCCCCTCATGGGTATGAGTGGAACAGATGATTGAATATGTTATATGAAGGTCTTTTGGGATCTTATTCCTGACGTCGATTACATCATCATGCATGAAGCCGATAATATCTACACTTACAATGGCTATCCTTTTATTCCCGTTATCCAGGACCATGGTCCTGGCCCAAAGGTTATCATGAATACCGTTGGCCGGCCTGCGGTTTTGGAATCCGGCCATCCAGACTGCATCAAATATTCCGTTATTATTCAGATCTTCATAAGTATCCCCGTCTTTGGGATTATATTGCCCGTCATGATTCCTGTCTGTCCACCTGTCCGGAACTGAGGGTGTAATCGGAATTGCTGCGAACCCTGCTTTCAGGGTTCCGGGGTAATTATCTTTGAGTGATATTTTTAATAAATATCCCGGATGACGGTTATAAAGATTCTTATAAAAAAATAAACCTGAAGAGATCAGGACCAATAGAAGAAGAGCAACGATCCATAATATTATTTTTTTCATAAATATCTGTGTGCGATCAGAATAAATAAAATCCGGCAAATGGAAGCTGCCAGGAATAATGCTTTAATAATGATCAATATATTATATGAAACATAGTATTATTTAAGGAATAAATATATGAACCTTGGCAGGTATAAAATAAAAAAAGCCACAAAATTTGTGGCTTTCCAGTATAAAGAAATCACTTAATTCAGGTAACTATCGGCAGTTGAATCCGCCCAGGAAACTATTTTCTGACGGTCACTGTCCGATAACCGGGCATCCTTATGCATGAGGAGATAATTTCCGGGAGGCATATCGTGTTTTTTAACCTCTTCATGAATATCATCAAATTTTTTCATCTTTTCCTTATCGGAGTAATCTCCCCAATTGGAAAAGTTAACATGATGACGGCCCTCATTGATGTCGCTTTTTACCAGCCATTTCATAGGAGCTATATGGCTGTACCATGGATATTTGGTTTCCATGGAATGGCAGTCATAACAGGACTTGACCATAAGTTCCTTAACATCGTTCGGCATTTTTTCAACTACAGCAACGTCTTTGGGACCGGGAGCTGATGTCGCCGGCAATTTTGAATTTATGAACTGGATTACCACCAGAAGGATAATGACAGCGCCAATAATTTTCTTCATAGGAAATTACATGGATTTATCTTCTTTTTTATCCTCGTCCTGTCCCTTCCTTTTCATCATCTTGTCTGCGTCTTTATCTGTCCAGGATAATAATTTCTGGACTTCTTCATTCGTGGGTTTTGCGTTTTCGAATTTTTCGAGAAACTTGGGAGGAGGCATTTTCCCCTTCTTAACCTCTTCATTGATCTTTCCCAGAATACCTACGATTTCCCTTTTTTTCATTTTATCAAACTGGTCAAAGGCAAGTTTACCCTTGGCTTTCTCATTATGAGATTGTGAATTGTGACAGCCCCAGCAGGATTTCTTTATGATCGGCGTAATATCCTCCGGGAT
>JBJKSY010000069.1:0-6447 GCA_046703645.1 Cyclobacteriaceae bacterium | reverse complement strand
AGGACAGCCTCCGGCCCGTCGGAGATCTGCATGCTCCCTCAAGCGCGCTCGTATGCCTGGAAAATACCGTGAACAAGGGAGGGGGAAGCTATTATACGATCGACCAGGTGTCACCGATTTATGCCGTCGTTAGAAATAATAAGCTCAACATGCATCTCGACGGAGCGAGGATCTTTAATGCCCTGACGGAAACGGGAGAAAAGACGGAAGATGTAGGCAGGTATTTCGATACCATTTCCATTTGTTTATCGAAAGGCCTGGGGGCTCCGGTGGGTTCGCTGATCCTCGGGACGGAATTTCTTATCGCAAAGGCAAAGCGTATCAGGAAAGTGATGGGAGGGGCCATGCGCCAGGCCGGATACCTGGCTGCTGCCGGAATATATGCACTGGATCACCATATACCCCTGCTGAAAGCCGACCATTTACGCGCGAAAGAGCTGGGCAAAACTCTTGAATCCCTTCCCTTCGTCGAAGAACTTTTGCCTGTCGATACCAATATCGTAATATTCCGGCTTCCGGCAGCTATTAAAGTGGAAACCTTCCTGGCTACCCTGGACAATAAAAATATACTGGCAACAAAGTTCGGCAAACAGGAAGTCAGGTTTGTCACCCATCTTGATTTTACGGATGATATGCTGGAAAGAACGGTAAAGATTCTGAAATCACTCTCTTTCTAAAGCTCAGACTTCAATTTTTGAATACGGCTCTCCTGAGAACTTCATCCAGGTCAACCTGGAGCCCGTGCTTTTTCTGGTAATCATAAAAGCTGTTTACGATCTGCAAGGCAAAATTATAATCAGTGGCTGTCAGGATAAAGAGGTCAGAGGGCCGGTATTCTTTGATGAACTCATCCAGGTCACCGCCGGTAAGGTTGGTGATCCTCGCAACGACGATCTTGTTATACCGGGCATTAACCATCATCTGGATGCTATCGTGACGAAATTTTGCTTCCTTTTCTTCGTTTTGTTTAGCCAGGATTTTATTCAATTTGACCTCTTCCTTGTGGTGCCTGTTGAACAGGTTGGCGAAATCAGTAATATAACCTGAACCTCCGGTGCCTGTTCCCTGATCATTAGACACTTGACCGTACTGTCCTGATGAAAACTGGTATTTAGTGGTATGGGTGGTATCGCGCCTGAAACCCGCCATGGGATCATTGGCATAGATGTCGACCTCCTGGAGTAGGTAGGCCTTGGGTTTCATCCAGACCGAAATGAAATAGGAATTCTTTTGCACGGAATCCTTCAGGCAAAGATAGGCGTCTTCATATCCCACGGCTGTGAAGCGCATGGTGTCCGATTTATCAATAACAAAAGAGAGGCTTCCGTTCTCATCGGCAGAAGTACCGGTGCTCCTCGTTATATCAAGCATGTTGGCAAAGGAAACAGGTTCAAATGTTTTTGAATTGAGAATCCTTCCGGTGATCCTTACGGGGTTGTCCTTCTCCGGGGTCTGTGCAATAGCGAAGGCAGCGGTTAATGTAAAGAGGATTATAGTGATGAAGGATTTCAACCGGAGATCGGGGTTTGAAGACCAATATTGTAAACGGGCAAATTTACGGGTTATCAGGCATATAAATGCTCTTTCATGGCGAAATCAAGCCCTGCCAAAGCATGAATTCTGGTGCTGTTGAAGAATGGAACTTCCTGTTTTTGTTCACCAAGGATAAGCGGTAACTCCGTACACCCCAGCAATATGCCCCCGGCTCCCTTTTTTATAAGATTGGCTGTTATCCTGGTCAGGGTTTCCCGGGACCTTTCCCTTACAATTCCTTTTACCAATTCGGAATATATAATATTATTGACGGTTTCTATTTCACTCTCATCAGGAAGAAGGGTTTCGACAGAGAAGTTTTTCTTAAGCCTTTCGGGATAAAAGGACATATTCATCAGGTATTGCGTTCCGAGCAATCCGATTTTTTTAATGCCCGACGAAGCAATAGTTTCTCCTGCGGCATCGGCGATATGCAATACCGGGATCATTACACTGGCCTGCATGGCATCTGTACAGTAGTGCATGGTGTTTGAACAAACAAGTATCAGGTCGGCGCCGCCTTTTTCGACCTTCATCGCCGCTTCCGTCATCTTTTCAGTGAGCTTGATCCAGTTTCCCTCCTCCTGCAGGATCTCCATCTCCTGGAAGTCAAACGAATACATAACTATCGGGCAGGAATGATTTTTGCCTTTTCTTTGATTATATTCGGTATTCAGTATACTGTAATATTCGCGGGATGAAGCCCAACTCAAACCTCCGATAAGCCCAATGGTTTTCATAGCGGATATTTGTTTACCGGTGGAATATAAATCAAATCGGGCTGAATCAAAAACCTTAAGTATGTTTTAACAAAAATTTATAATTTTATTTCTCTAACACTGTGAATTATGGATATAAAAAAAGAGATTCCTCAACTGGTTAAAGACGATCCCTGGCTGGAACCTTATACCGGGGAGATCAGCGACCGGGTCAACCGGTTCGATAAGGCGGTGCGGGAAATCCATGAATCAAACGGTTCGTTGGAGGAATTCTCGAACGCATATAATTATTACGGGATCAACTACGATAAAAAAAAGAAGGGATGGTGGTATCGTGAGTGGGCGCCTGGCGCATCCGGACTATTCCTCACGGGCGATTTCAACCAGTGGAACCGGTCTTCCCATCCGCTTTCCCGAATCGAGAACGGTAACTGGGAGATCTTCGTTCCGGGGAATGAGCTCAGGCACGGCGACCTGGTAAAAGTTCATGTCGTTACTTCAAGGCATTCTATGGACAGGATCCCGGCATATATTTTCCGGACTGTGCAGGATCCGGAAACCAAGGATTTCAAGGGCCAGGTCTGGGATCTTGATTTGAAATTCATCTGGGAAGATAAAGGTTTCAACCTCGGTAAGATCGTCGATTCGCCATTCATCTATGAAGCCCACCTGGGAATGGCGCAGGAAAAGGAAGGAGTGGGTACCTATGATGAATTTACCGACAACATATTGCCGAGGATCCGGAACCTCGGGTATAACACCCTGCAGTTGATGGCCATCCAGGAGCATCCTTATTACGGATCCTTCGGGTACCATGTGTCCAGTTTCTTCGCCCCATCCAGCCGGTTCGGAACTCCTGACGAGTTCAAACGGTTGGTTAACGAAGCCCATAAAATGGACATTGCGGTAATTATCGACATTGTGCATTCGCACGCGGTAAAGTATTTTGCGGAGGGATTGAATGAATTTGACGGAACCGATGACCAGTATTTTCACCCCGGCGGCAGGGGATATCATAATTCATGGGATTCCAGGTTGTTTAACTACGGGAAAAAAGAGGTAAAACAATTCCTGCTATCCAACCTGGCCTATTGGATACAGGAATATCATGTCGATGGTTTCCGGTTCGACGGTGTGACCTCCATGATGTATTTCCATCACGGGGATTTTACCCATTTTGATCATTATGATAAATATTTCGTGAATGACGTGGAATGGGACGCCCTTTTGTACCTTCAATTGGCTAACCGCCTGACACATACGCTGAAATCCAAAGCCATGACCATTGCCGAGGACATGAGTGGTATGCCCGGTCTTTGCCGAAAGCAGGAGGAAGGCGGGATCGGTTTCGATTTCCGCCTGGGCATGGGGATCCCCGATTTCTGGATCAAGTACCTGAAGGAATACCGGGATGAGGACTGGAATATTCACGAGTTGTGGCATACCATGACAAACCGACGCTGGAAAGAGAAGACTGTTGCCTATGCCGAATCACATGACCAGGCAATAGTCGGGGATAAGACCTTAGCCTTCTGGCTGATGGACAAAGAGATGTATTTTCATATGCAGGTGGATGATCCCAATCATATCATCGACCGCGGGATTGCCATGCATAAGATGATCCGGCTGTTCACCATTTCCCTGGGCGGGGAAGCTTACCTGAATTTTATAGGAAATGAATTCGGCCACCCGGAATGGATAGATTTTCCCCGGGAGGGAAATAACTGGAGCTATAAATACTGCAGGAGACAATGGTCACTGGTTGAAAATGAAAAGTTGAAGTATAAATTCCTGAATAATTTCGACCGTGCCATGATCACGATGATCCGGGATAACAATATTCTCCATGCTATGCCGGCTCAGCAACTTAATATGGATGATGCCAATAAAACCATAATTTTTGAAAGGAATAACCTGATCTTTATCTTCAACTGGCATCCTTTCAATTCCATCCCCGGTTACCGGTTTTATTGTCCGGGAGAAGGTTCCTATAAAATTCTGCTTAGCACAGATGAAGCTGAGTTCGGTGGCTTCAACAGGCTTGATATGGAAATGTCATACCCGGTGCAGAAAGAAGATGGTACTACCAGGCTGAGCATTTACCTTCCTAACCGCATGGCCATGGTATTGAAAAAAACCTGATCAGAAGCTCATAAGAAATGTGTAATTTATTCGGCTGATCAGAGACAATCAAATGCTTCAACCGGCATTGCCTGCCTCGATCTCAAGGCTTGCCAGCGCATTCATTAAATAAATGTATGCATCATGTGGACTCTTGAACGGACTGAAAAACTGCGCAGGCCGGTTCCCGCCATCCTCCTCCGTATCAAGGTATAGTAAATGATCCGATGACTGCAATTTCCGCCAGCTCTCCAGTATTCTTTCATTTCCTGATGCCTTCAGCTTTTTTTCGAGGCCATAAATATATTTCATGGCCTCAATTTGCATGGCATTTCCGTTCCATGCGGAGATATCATTACTCTTAATATGCCAGGTAACCGGGGAATAAACATCAATGGTCCCTTTCGATTTGAAGGATGCACTCACTTCCGCAGGGAGCATGAAACGGACCTTCCCGGAATGAAGGGCAGTCAGGATAAAAGACTCGAAGAAGGTGAAAATTCCTGAAGAGGCTTTCTGGTGCTCTCCCATACATTCGATGTCAAACCATATATTAATGATATCCCCATCTTCATTCAGCAATTTATCTACGACTATCTTTGGATCCGGGAATTTTATTTTTTTCCCGGGGAAGGTGTTCCTGCAGGCAAAATAATTTGAAAATTCCTGGCTTCTTGTCAGGATAGCCATTCCTGCCGGGGAGGAAGAATTGTAAAGATAGTTGGGGCTTTTGCCTTTCAATGTTCTCTCGCTGCCCTCTATAAGGATGGTCCTGAATCCCAGTTGATAAAGCGGGCGGGCTATATCGCTTCGGAAGGCCAGCTCCGTATTGCGAAAGGTGACGGGTTCAGTGTGAAAAAGCGATTGGATCTTTTCCCTGTGCTTCACCACCTGTTCCTCAAATTCCCTGATCGAGTAAAGAGATGAAAATGAATGGTAATAGGTCTCGCCCAGTAATTCTGTAGCTCCCCCTGAAACCAGTTTTTCGATTTCCCGGATGATCTCCGGCTGGTGTTTTTCAATCTGCTCAAGAAGGATCCCCGTCGTCGATAAGCCAAAACGAAATGTACCTTTCGTGGATTTAAAAAACGTTCCGAACATGTCAAGGCAGGGAAGGTAACTTTTGCGGCTCACTTTTCCGAGAATTCTTTTATTAAGAGTTTTATCAAATAATTCGGGCTTGTCACCGATCTCAAAAAAAGATAATTCCCGGATCCGGTAAGGCTGATGTGCCTGAAAATAAAGGCAAAGTGTTTTCATGATACAATTAGTTTTTCATAAACACTATTTATTTTCATGGCTGTTTTTTCCCAGGTGAGATTCCTGAGATCCTTATAGCCCTGAAGGATCAGTCCCTGCCTGAAAGGTTCATCCGTCAATAGGCGAATGATATAACCGGCCATCAGATCAGTATCCCAGAAATCTGCAAGCAGGGCGCCCTTGAGCACTTCCCCTGCTCCCGAATGTTTAGAAAGAATAACCGGTACCCCGAATTGAACCGCTTCGAGGGCAACCAGGCCGAAAGGTTCCGAAACGGAAGGCATCATAAATACATCGCTCATGGACAATAATTCATGAACTTTTTCCCTGTCGATGAATCCGCTGAAATGACATTTATGGCCGATATCCCGGTTAGCGCTTTCTTCCACCAACCGATGCAATTTATCACCGTCTGCTGCGATTACAAATCGCACATTTTTATCTTTCCGGATCACTTCGGCGGCGGTTTCAAGAAAATACCCGGGTCCTTTCTGGTATGTGACCCTGCCAAGGAAAAGTACCAGCTTTTCAGGAAATTTTTTAGTGCTGCGGTATCCCTTTACCTGCCTGATCCCATGGTAAACCGGGAAGATTTTTTTCCTGCTGATCCCGTAGTGTTCCATGATCATCCTGCCGGTATATTTGCTGACCGGTATAACAGCAGAAGATTTTTCAAGAGCTGTTTTTTCCAGTTGAAATACCCATCCTATATGTTCCGGGCCTATTCTGTCGGTATTGAGTGAATGAATATGAAGAACCAGGGGTTTATGTGATGATTCATGGATTAGAAGACCGGCGCTGAACGTCATCCAGT
>JBJKSY010000068.1:0-2309 GCA_046703645.1 Cyclobacteriaceae bacterium | reverse complement strand
GGCAGCACGATCAGCAGGAGGGGAAGCGCGAATATGAATCCCCCGATAACGGAAATGGCCAGGGGCTGATGCAACTGAGCCCCAGCCCCGATACCCAAAGCCAGCGGAAGCATGGCCGTAATGGCACAAAGTGCGGTCATCAGTTTTGGCCGGAGTCGCGTACTTATGGCAAAAGTGATGGCTGAAAACACATCATGGCTTTCCACGAAGGACGTTTTATACTGCTGGTAGGTGAATATGGCATTCTCCCCTATAATACCTACGATCATGATCAGGCCGGTATAACTTCCTACATTAAGGGGAGTGTTCGTAACGAACAAGGCAATATATCCCCCTGCAACGCCCAATACTGCAATCATTATAAGAATATGGGAAGCTCGGAATTCCCTGAAAAGAATTAATGTAACGGAGAAGACCAGTAAAATGGCGATGATAAGAATCGAGAGAAGTTCCTTAAAAGATTGCTGCTGTTCCTGGTACTGGCCGCCATATTCGATATAATAGCCCTGTGGCAGGATAATATTCTTGTTTATGGTTGCCTGGATGTTTCGCATGGCAGTGCCTAAATCAACCTGGTTAAGCCTTCCCGATACAATTCCGAGGTTCTGAAGGTTTTCGCGATGGATTTCGGCGCTTCCCGGGTTGATCTCTACCGATGCTACCCGGCTGAGGGGGATCAGGCTTCCGTCGGGAAGGAATATTTTGGAATTCCTTACACGGGTTACATCCAGGTCAGTGCTGTCATGATAGGCGATCCTGAAATTAGGCAGGTATTCACCTTCGATCACGTAACCTTCCACGAGGCCTACCGTTTCCAGTTCCATCTGGTTCTGAATATCGGCGGGTGTCAGACCATATTGTGCTGCTTTTACATAGTTGACTTTTATATCAACTGACGGTCCGGCGATGACAATTCCATGGAATACGTCTTCCAGTCCCGGGACATCGGCTACAAGTGAAGCTATTTTCCTGGAATATGCCTGCAGCACTTTATCGTCGTTGCCGAAGATCTTAATTTCGATGGGTTGCACCGAGGTGGTGAGGTCTCCCAGCATGTCTCCGATCACCTGCCCGAAATCTACCCTTACGCCGGGCAACCTGGCTTCAATACGCTGGCGGATATCGTCAATTACCTCGTCGGTTGTTCTTTTCCTGTTATTTTTAAGCTTGATCAGGTAATCCCCGCTGTTAGGCTCGGTAATGAAGAATCCCATTTCCGCCCCCGTTCTCCGGGAATAGGCATCCACCTCGGGGGTCTCTTCCACGATCTTGTCTACCTGTGTCAGCAATTTATTGGAAGCATCCAGTGATGAACCCGGCGGTGTATTATAATCCAGTACAATGCTTCCTTCATCCATATCCGGTAAAAAGCCGGTTTCAAGCCGTGGGTATATATAGAAAATCGCCCCTATAAGAACGAGTACGAAAATTACACTTATATAGGGCCGGTGTGTAAAGAATTCCACCCAATTCTGTTGTTTAAGAGCATGGCCTTCCGCACTCTGATCCTTTCTCCAGCTCGCCTTGTTCCCGGATAACAGGAGATAGATAACCGGCAGACCCAGCCAGGTGACAAGGAACGAAACCGTAAGGGTAATGATCATGGTTTCCGTCATGATCTGAAAATAAGCCCCGGCAACTCCCGTCATGAGTGTAAAAGGAAGGAAAATAACGATAGTGCTGAGCGAAGAGCCGATCATAGCCGGCAACAGGTAATGAATAGCCTTGCTGACAAGCTCTGTGGGCACGATACCCGGGTTTTCTTCATGGGTACGATGGATCTGCTCCACTATCACAACGGCATCATCGATGATCAGCCCGATGGATGCCACGAGGGCACCCAGTGTCATGATGTTAAAAGTGTAATGAAGGGCATACAGCGTGACGATCGTGAAAGCAAGAGTTATCGGAATTATAATGAGGAGCGTTACACCGGCCTTGAAAGATCGGAGGAACATCAGGGCTACGATGATGGCCAGGGCCAGACCGATCCAAAGGGCATCCTTTACACTATGGATAGACTGGTTGACAAATTCCGCCTGGATATAATAAGGTTTTATCTGAACATCCCTGGGCAATACTTTTTCCAGGTCCCTGACTTTTTGCAGCACTTCATCCGAGGTGGTGATCAGGTTGGCTTCAGGATGCTTGACAATGTTGATCAGGACGCCTTCCTTGCCATTGGCGTTTATCTTAACATATTCTACCGCCTTTTCTATTTTGATATGGGCGATATCCCGCAGGAGGACGATCCGTTTATTATCATTTTTAATGACGATATTCTGCAGGTCGCTAAGCTGATGAAGGGA
>JBJKSY010000067.1:0-6352 GCA_046703645.1 Cyclobacteriaceae bacterium | reverse complement strand
TAAGTTTTCAATTCAGACCCAATATGATCTTCCTGGGAAGCGATACCAACTGGCAGTCAATTCTGATCGATTTGCGTCATTATATCAGACTGCCTGAAAGATCCAGGAATGTACTTGGATTCTGGCTTTATAATAATATTACATTGGGGGGTACACCTCCCTATCTTGATATGCCAAGTATCGGCTGGGATGATTATTCAAATACAGGAAGGGGATATGTTCCCGGCAGGTATACCGGGAGAAATCTGGATTACTTTGAGACCGAATACCGGATCGTCCTTACACGTAACGGCATCCTGGGCTGTGTACTTTTTGGTAATCTTGAATCCGTAAGCAGGAATCTCAATTTTCAAACCATACACCCCATACCCGGATTTGGGACAGGGATACGAATAAAGCTCAATAAATATTCAAATACCAACCTTGCGGTAGATTACGGATTCGGGATAGAAGGTTCAAGGGGATTCTTCTTTAACCTCGGAGAGGTATTTTAATGTACTATAACCTGATATTTTTTTTGCGGTACTGCTATTTAAAAATAAAATATACGGCAAGAATCAGGAATAAGAATCCAAGGATATAATTCCATTTAAAGGGGTGGACATTGAAAACCAGCATTGAGAATATAATGAATACGGTCAGCGTGATTACTTCCTGGATCACCTTAAGCTGAACCAGGCTGAAAGGACCTCCATTCTGCTGGAATCCTAACCGGTTGGCCGGCACCTGGAAGCAATATTCGAAAAAGGCAATGCTCCAGCTAATCAGGATGATTGAAAATAAGCCCAGCTTGCTGAACATGGGCATTTGTCTGAATTTCAGGTGACCATACCAGGCCAGTGTCATAAAAGAATTGGAAAGGAAAAGCAAGCCGACTGTGTAAATGCCGCGCATATTTATTTAATTAAATGGCCCCAAAATTAGTTCAGTTTCACGAATTCTTTATGATCTTCTCCGGTTAAATAATTTTTAAAAATCGTTCATTTGTCCGCGTAAATTTTTTATTTTTCTCCATGGTTGGGCAGATGAACTTATTTGCTTCAGTTGCATCGATTCTTTATGCTATTAAGGTATTTCTATATCTATGAATCATTCTTTGATTAAAAGGTTTAACAGGTTTTACTACAGCTTCCCCCTTGAAGCTGTTTTCTGGCTGGCTGCATTGATCGCACTTGCCTGTTACAGCCCTTCCGAATCCCAGCATTTCAGTTTTTGCCCCTTAAGTCACCTGGGATTCAAATATTGTCCCGGATGCGGCCTGGGACGGTCCATATCATTTCTTCTGCATGGCAACGTTAAAGAATCACTCGCAATGCACCCGCTGGGAATTCCAGCTTTATTGATAATTTCCTGGAGAATAATTACCTTGTCTTATAGTTTTTTAAACAACGTCAAAACTCACAACACATGGCAAACGTATTGAAAATTTTACCGGAACTGCAGGGCCAGGAGATGGCTTATGCACAACAACTTGTTAAGGATATGGAAGAGGACCAGGCAATGCTTTTTGCCAATATTTACAGGGCAAGAAGAAGGGATCCCCAACTGATCCTTATTACGACTATTCTCGGGTTCTTCGGGATCTCAGGGGTTCACAGGCTTTTGCTGAATCATATAGGCATGGGAATCCTTTATCTTTTTACTGCCGGGCTCTGTCTTGTCGGTACTATAGTCGACCTGGTAAATTACCAGAAACTGGCTTTTGATTATAACCGGAAAATTGCGGATGAGGTGTCAATGATGGCTAAAGCAAGTTAGGGATGGGAAAACTTACAGTCCCCGGTTTTTACAAAGGATACATAAGTCTAATCGGGGAAGAAGATTTGAATGAACTTCTTCTTAAAAACCGTATCGAAACACTGGAACTCTTTGAGAATGTCCCGGATAACCGATGGAGTTACCGTTATGCCGCCGGAAAGTGGAATATCAGGGAATTATTACAGCATATTACCGACACCGAAAGGATCATGACATACCGCGCCCTCCGTTTTGCCCGGAAGGATAAAACGGAACTCGCGGGATTTGAACAGGACGATTATGTAAATGCACTGAAGATCGGGCACCTTCATCCCGTTGATTTGATTGAGGAGTGGAAAAGCGTTCGCGAGGCTACTATCATTTTTTTCAAAAACCTGGACCCTTCCCTGCTGAACTGTGAAGGAGTTGCCAGCGGCAATAAGCTTAATGCTGAATTACTGGGGAAAATCATTGTGGGCCATACACGTCATCATTTAAAGATACTGAAGGAAAAATATCTCAGCTAAGTTGTCCGGATGCTGATTCAGATTTAAGGAAAGAGAACATATAAATTTTGCTTCATGAATAAAACAGAAAATATTGTTATTATGTTGATGGTTGGAATTATGGGTCTCTTTTCATTTTCTTCCGTTGCTCAGCCCAGGGCCAACCCTTCCGACCTGATTGCCAATGTTAAAGCAAGGGATAATTTAAACCTTGACGGGAAGTGGCGCATGATCATTGACCCTTATGATGCCGGTTACCTTGATTACAGGCTGGAACCTTACAAGGATCCCGAACAGAGTTTCGCTGCTGACCGGAAAGCTACGAAACCATCCGACCTGGTAGAATATAATTTCGACCTGTCGCCCGAGATCAATGTACCCGGCGACTGGAATACGCAAAAGCCTGAGCTTCTCTATTACGAGGGGACCATCTGGTATAAGAAATCTTTTCATATCGATAAGAAACCCGGTCACCGGTACTTCATTTATTTCGGGGCGATCAATTATGAGGCGAATATTTATTTAAATGCCAAACACATCGGTGATCACATCGGAGGTTTTACCTCATTTGATTTTGAGGTTACCGGCGAATTAAAGGACGGGGATAATTTCATAGTAGTCCGGGTTAACAACAACAGGCATCGTGACGGAGTTCCTACTGTCAATACCGACTGGTGGAACTACGGTGGGATTACAAGAAGCGTTTACCTTGTGGAAACACCTGATAATTTCATCCAGGACTATTTCATCCAGCTTGTAAAAGGGGAGCCCGATCATGTGAAAGGCTGGGTGAAAATAAACGGACCGGATCCGGGCAAAGAAGTGACCGTTTCAATACCTGAATTGAAGTTTTCACGGAAATTTTCTGTGGATGAAGCCGGAATGGCAAATATTGATTTTTCCATTAAACCGCAATTGTGGACACCTGAAGATCCAAAGCTGTACGATGTAAGTCTATCCACCGATGTTGACAGGGTAACGGACCAGATTGGTTTCAGGACCATTGAAACAAAGGGGAATGATATTTTACTTAACGGCAAGCCTGTTTTTCTGCGTGGTGTTTGCATTCATGAAGAAGCTCCGTTTCGCAGCGGGCGTGCCTACAGCCCTGAAGATGCTAAAACCCTTTTATCATGGGCTAAAGAGCTGGGATGTAATTTTGTCCGGCTGGCTCATTACCCGCATAATGAAAATATGCTGAGAATGGCCGACAAAATGGGTATTATGGTCTGGTCAGAGATCCCTGTTTACTGGACCATCCTCTGGGAGAATGAGAACACCTATAAAAATGCAGAAAACCAGCTCACCGAAAATATTACGCGCGATAAGAACCGTGCCAGTATCATCATATGGTCAATGGGAAATGAAACACCTAGAGTGGATGCCAGGTTGAAATTCATGTCTTCCCTGGCTGCAAAAGCAAGACAACTGGACGGCACACGGCTGATATCTGCCGCTCTCGAAATTCAGCGCTCTGCCGATGATCCCAATAAGATCCTGTTGAATGATCCGCTGGCAAAGTATCTCGATGTATACGGATGCAATGAATACCTTGGCTGGTATACGGGAGCTGCCGAACAGGCCGACAATATCCGGTGGAAATCCGATTATAATATGCCCCTGGTACTGACCGAATTCGGTGCAGGAGCCCAGCAGGGACTTCATGGAGACAAGGATCAGCGGTGGACAGAAGAATTCCAGGCCAATGTATATGAACATAATATAAAGATGTTTTCACACCTTGATATTCTGAGAGGGACCACCCCCTGGATCCTTATGGATTTCCGTTCGCCAAGGAGGGTCCTGCCGGGTATCCAAGACGGATGGAACCGGAAAGGCCTGATCTCGGATAAAGGTATAAAGAAAGAAGCATTCTATGTACTTCAGCACTGGTACCTGCAGAAGAAAGGGGAGGAGGTTAAAAAGTAAATTCCACGTCCTGACTTATTATAAAATTCAGGAATAATTAAATCATTGGATTTATGAAAGATGTTATTTTATTTGCCAGGATATTCATACCGAAATCTATAATAAATGGCTTACTGGCTGGAAACCGCTAAACGCATAAGGGCCATTGCCCAGGCCGGGCTGGCATTTTCAGAGAATTTCTACGACATAGACCGTTATAAGGAACTGCAAAATATCAGTGACGAAATGATCGGCGAATCTTCGGGCCTTCCAGTTGAAAAGATCCATGAACTTTTCTCCTCCGAAACAGGATATCCTACACCCAAGGTTGATATCAGGGGTGTGGTTATCCGTGATCAGAGGATACTGATGGTCAGGGAAAAGATGGATGGGAAATGGGCCCTGCCGGGAGGTTGGGCCGACGTGGGATTTTCTCCGAAGGAGGTTGCCGTTAAGGAAATTCAGGAAGAAGCAGGCCTTACTGTAAAAGCTTTGCGACTGCTGGCAGTTATGGACATGAAATTCCATGATCATCCTCCCATGCCGTTTTATATTTATAAATTCTTCATTCATTGTACTGATGGTGACAGGGACCCGGTTCCCGGCAATGAAGCATTGGACGCGGGTTATTTTGATCAGGATCATCTTCCTCCTTTATCCCTGGGAAGGAATACCGAAAAGCAGATACGTACCATGTTCCGGATGGTTTCGAAAAATGAAACGGAAGTATTGCTGGACTAATTCCCATTAATCAAATCCACACGATAATAATATTTAAGGAATGAGCAAAAAGATCGAATTTCCGTCCCTGATCCTGTTTGAGGATGATGATTATATTGCCATCGACAAGCCTGCGGGGATCTCTGCGCTAGACGACAGGGTAGATAAGGTGAATATACTTTCACTGGCAAAGAACTATCTCCCGGATCTGCAGGTTTGTCACCGGCTTGATAAAGATACTTCAGGGGTCATGCTGCTCGCTAAAAACCCGGAAGCTTACCGGTATATATCCATGAAATTTGATTCCCGCGAAGTGACCAAAGTTTACCATGCCGTATGCGATGGCCTCCATCAGTTTAAAAAGACAAAAGTGGATATGCCGATCAGGCCTTTGTCGAATAATAAAATGAAGATCGACAAGAAAAGCGGGAAGCCTTCCCTTACGGTTTTCAATTCCCTTCATGCTTACAGGCACCATACACTGATCGAATGCAGGCCGGTCACGGGAAGGATGCACCAGATAAGGGTTCACCTGGCATATCTTGGAGCGCCGATTACCGGCGACCTTGATTATGGAGGTAAGTATTTTTTTCTTTCTTCCGTTAAGAAAAATTATAAGCTCGGAAAATTTGAGGAAGAACGGCCCCTGGTTTCCCGCATGGCATTGCATGCAAGATCAATCAGGTTTATGCTGCCTTCCGGGAAACAGAAAACGGTTCAGTCACCTTATCCGAAAGATTTTGACGTATTGATTCAAAAGCTGGAAAAATTCGCTTGAAAGCGGTATCTATTCTACTGGAACCCTGCATCTCCGGCGCGGCAGTTGTTCTCTGGCTCGGAAATTTTGGCGCGGAAGTTACTTCCGTGCCTTAATGTTTTATTCCATATAATTGGGCACCTCTTTCGCGGAAGTTACTTCCGCGCCATGAGTTTCATGGAAGTGAAGGCACGGAAGTAACTTCCGCGCCATGGGTATCCGCGCCAACTTCCGCGTCAGCGCCAGGCGCCACTGGATGGAAACAAGGGTAACTTCATCCCGGGAATCTTGCAAAAGCTGATCCCAATTCCTATCTTATAGGGTCGAATACTTTTTAGCTGCTCTGGAATTTTTAATGTTTCCGGGAATGATTCTGAATTTTAATACTAATTCATTTTTTACAACTTTAATCTTTAACTATGTCCGCAAAAAATAAGATGAACCGTCGTGAATTCATCGGAACGGCAGCCGCTTCCATGGCCGCATTCTCGATCGTGCCACGACAAGTTCTCGGAGGTACAGGATATATACCTCCCAGCGACAAGCTTAATTTAGCCTATATAGGTTGCGGGACCCAGGGTCTCCGTGAAATGGCCAGCCTGATTTCCAATCCGAAGTTGAAAATGGTGACCGTCTGTGATCCGAATAAAATGAGCGATAATTATGTAGACTGGTCACATGATGAGATTAGGAACCTTGTCCGGAAAATTACGAACCAGCCTGA
>JBJKSY010000066.1:0-4958 GCA_046703645.1 Cyclobacteriaceae bacterium | reverse complement strand
GTACTTACAAATTTTAACCGAAGAGAATCTCCATCCTCCTGCACTTTTTTAAGAGCTTCAGAATATTCTCGTTTATATTTTTCAGGTACCCCTCCCTTTACCTCTTTATTTTTAAAATCCGTCAAATTGATCCTGTAAGCCACCTTGTCTGTGTCGGACATCATGTAAAGGGAATTCTGATCCTGGTTATACAATATTTTAACCGGACGGGAACTGCCGTCTTCTTTTTGAACATGAAGAAGAAAATTTCCTCCCATGGTATAAAATTTCATGGAACCGGATTCAGTTGTTTTGTTATTGACCTTCACCTGTATCCTGTAGATAATTATCCCTTCAAATTTCTTCTGGCTGAGGGATGGAAACGATAGAAATAAAAATAATACCGATAATATATACTGATAATTTTTTGTCATGCAGGTTCCAGCATGGAAGTGCCGTCATTTACGCTCACCCTGTAAATTTCAGGATCATAACCGAACTTGTCATGAAATGCCCGGATGGTTTTATCGAGGAAATTTTCAGTAACGGTTTTCCCGACTAGGTTAATGGTGCATCCCCCGAAACCGCCGCCCATCATCCTTGCCCCGGTTACCGAATTTTCCCGGGCCTGGCTGACCAGGAAATCGAGCTCCGGGCAGCTTACCTCATATTCCTTGCTGAGTCCTTCATGGGTTTCATACATTCGGGAACCGAATTTCGCAATGTCGTGAACCTGGAGATCATGACATGCAAGCTCAACACGCCCGATTTCATGAATAACATAGTGGCATCTTTTAAATACTGTAACCGGGAATTGACCTTTGAGGTCATTTAACATCCGGCTATCGGCATCACGAAGACTTTTTACTTCTAATTTATTTTCCCGGAATATCCTGACTCCTTCTTCACATTCCGCCCTGCGAGTATTATACTCGGAGGATGCAAGGGAGTGCTTCACCCTGGTATCACATAAAATAATATCGTATTCAGGAAGTTCAAGGGGATAGTATTCATATTCGAGTGACCGGCAGTCGAGTTTTATGACATGGCCTTTTTTCCCGTGAAGGTTGGCGAACTGGTCCATGATCCCGCAATTTAACCCGGCAAATTCCTGTTCGGCACGAAGCGCCATCCGGGTGAGATCCATCTTTTCGATTCCCAGTCCCAGCAATTCATTGAGTCCGTAGGCAAGGCCGCATTCTATAGCTGCAGAAGATGATAGGCCGGCGCCAATAGGGATATCACTCCCGAAAACACAATCAAACCCGGGAACCTGTATCATCGCCCTGGTCATCTGGTCGATAACTCCCGAAAGATAATCCGGCCATTTATCCTTCGATTTCTGCAGGTTATCCGAGCTTGTTACATAATCCTGTCCAAGGTCATACGCATGCATCCGTATCTTATCCGAATTGTTCAAACCAATGGCGAATATTGCTTCCTTATCAATGGCAGCAGGCAGTACAAAACCGTCATTATAATCCGTATGTTCACCTATAAGGTTAATGCGTCCCGGGGAGCGGAACAACATGGGGGCTTTGCCGAATAATTCCCTGAATTTTTTTTCAACAGATACAGAAATCATTTTTAAAAATTTTACCAGAAGAAGAAATACAGGGCCCCGATGATCAATACTATCCCGATGGCCCCGACATTAAATATCCATGAAGTTTTAAAAAGCAGGGGGTCGTTATCAAAAGATTTGGGTGCAATCGATCTCATCCTGTTGTTCAGGATCAAAATCATTCCGATAAATATAAAGCCCGTTCCCAGCATCAAAATCGATTCGATGCCCAGGTAGAAATAAGGTTTAAACAATACGGCCCCGAGGATCAGGCACAGGATGCCTAAAACGTTAAATCCCCAGCCGATTTTAACCACTTTGCCTGAAAATGCGTCCGTAGGTATTTCCCTTTCTGTCTTACCTTTCCGATCAGCCAGTGAAATTATGGAAGCTATCAGTACGAGGATAATGAATACATATCCCATTCTTAAAATAAACGGCATGCCGGGATATAATAGTTTAATTATAAATCCCGCCGGTATGGTGGCAATGGCCGTCCATAATGCGGCCCTGGATGTGGCTTGTTTCCAGAACAAACCCATGCAGAACACTACAACAACACCCGGATAGATATAGCCTGTATATTCCTGGATATATTGAAACGCCTGGTCCAGTCCTCCAAGCAGCGGTTTGGCAGCTATTACCGCAATTACCAGGGCAACAAATGCTACAATTCTTCCAACACGCACTAATTGTTTTTCTGAAGCATCCGGTTTAAAATGTGCCTTGTATATGTCCATGGTAAAAATTGTGGAAGTGCTGTTTATCATGGAGGAAAGGGATGAAACGATTGCCGCAACCAGGGCTGCAAATGCCAGTCCGCGGATACCTTCCGGAACGAAATTTTTTAACAGCCAGGGATAGGCTTCATCGGCCTTGGTAATTTTTCCTACAATATGGGCCTGGTCTATCAGTTCGGGATGGGTATAAAGAACATAGGCGGTTATTCCAGGTATAAGAACGAGAAGAGGAACCAATATTTTTAAATATCCCCCGAAAATCAATCCTCTTTTTGCATGGGAAAGGTCTTTTGCTGCAAGACCTTTCTGGATGATATATTGATTGAATCCCCAGTTCCCGATGTTCGTAAGCCACATGGCTCCGAATATTACCGCAAGTCCCGGGAGATCCGAGAATGCATCAACCAGCCCGCCGGAACCATTGGGAACAATGGTGCCCCTGGGCACTATCATCTGAAAATGATCCCTGGCATAATGAAAAATCACGACAAATCCCTGCAGGATCCCATGCCCGCCGGATACTTCGTTAAGAGTAAAAAATGTTGTAACCAGCCCGCCGCCTATCAGGAAAATTACCTGCACCACATCTGTCCAGGCAACGGCCTTTAACCCCCCGTAAATTGAATATATGCCTGAAAAGGCCGCGAGGCCTATGATACCCCACATAATGGGAACTCCCATGATCTTCTGCATGGCAAGGGCCCCGAGCCAGCTCACTGATGTAAGATTGACAAATACATATACAAGAAGCCAGAATATGGCAAAAGCAGTGCTGACTCCCTTGTTGTAGCGACTCAGGAGAAACTGGGGCATCGTATAGATCTTTTTCTCCAGGAAAACCGGCAGGATGTATTTCCCGACGAAGATCAGGACAATGGCTGCAATCCATTCATAAGCGGCAATTCCAAGCCCGATCCGGAATCCGCTTCCCGACATGGCAATGAAGTGCTCGGCTGAAATATTTGCTGCCAGTAACGATGCGCCGATCACCCACCAGGTAAGCTGCCGGTCTGCCAGGAAATAATCCTGGGAAGTTTTTTCCGTGCCTTTTTTAGTCCGTGAAATCCATAAACCAAGGATAATGATAAAGAAGGCATATCCGAAGAAGACAACCAGGTCAAGCGTTGAGAATTTCATATCTAATGATATTTAAAAAGTCAAGTCTTAATTGAGAAGGCCAAATATAGAAATTAATATGCATTCTCCTGCACCATAACAGGAAGATCTGATGTCATTAAGCCCGCAAAATAATGAAAATAGAAGTATTTTTTTTATATTTAAGCTATCTTAACTTCTCAAAGAAAAGCTTTTATGAAAACCTGGCACTTTTCCCGGAGAGAATTTATACGGAAGTCATCCCTGGCAATGGCCGCCCTTTCCGCCGGTACCCTGGGTACCAGCTACGGTTCTATCGATAAATTATTGCAGGGCAATAGCGGAATGCCAATGCGGATGCTCGGGAATACCGGCGAAAAAATATCCATCCTCGGATATGGAGGCGGTTCACAATTCATGTTAATGCCGGATGGTGAATGGGAACCTCATTTAAAGTACGCCCTGGATGCCGGGATCAATTATTTTGATACTGCATCATCCTATGGTGCCGGTAGTCCCAAAACCAGTGAAGAGCGTTACGGAGAAATACTTCCTTCCTACCGGAAAAAGATCATTCTTCTTACCAAGCTCGACAACCGCGATCCTGAAAAGGCTAAAGCAGAGTTCGAAACAAGCCTGAAAAGATTGCGCACGGATTATGTTGATATCATCTTGATCCATGCAGTGAATAATGATGATTCCCTGTCATCCATTGAATCGGGAATGTATAAATTCCTGCGTGGCCTGAAACAGCAGAAAACGGCGCGGTTTATAGGATTTTCCAGCATGGATAGCGCTGAACGGTCAAAGGAATTGATCGACAACTTCGATTTTGATGTAGCTCTTCTTGCTATTAATCCTACGAATTATAAGAACTTCGCTGAAGTGGCACTGCCTTCCGCCCGAAAGAAGAATATGGGGATCATGGCAATTAAGGTTATGCGGAATCTCGTAAATCAATATGCAAAGCCGAAAGAACTTCTTGAATATATCTGGAACCTGAACGGCGTTTCCTGTGCCCTGGTAAGCCAGACCGGAATGGATCCTTTAAAACAAAATATTGAGATTGCCAGGCAGTATTCAGGGTTCAGGATGGGCCTTATTGAAAGGAAAAAACTTGAAACCCGACTGGCAGGTTTAGGAGGACCGCATGTTCTGGAATGGGCCCGCACCGGGTATCGCGACGGAGATTACATATAGCCTGAAAATGAGCTGAATTACAGGCTAATTTAAAATAGTTGTTTTAACAACAGGATCATTAAAACTTATACTACCAGATTACCCGTTTTTTCTTTCGGCACTGAATGTGCAAAATTCAGTTTTATCCTCCTATGTTCCCTCCTTATGATTTTTTCTCCGGGAATTGCCCAGAAAAGGAACCGTGGATACCGGCTCCAGCAACCGCACCGGGAACACCATTCCAGGAAAGTCGGATTTGTCGGCAACGATCCGGGTTTGAGCAATACGGGGAACAGAAAGATCGGCTTTGTCGGCAAAAACCCGGGAGTAAAAAAGAACAGGAAGATCGTTTTCATGAAACCAAAAGCAGGCAAAAGACCTAAAAAAGTTCTGTACCTGGC
>JBJKSY010000065.1:0-5463 GCA_046703645.1 Cyclobacteriaceae bacterium | reverse complement strand
GGGCTATGGTAGAGTCGTTCAGGCTGATCAGCAATCCTTTTGCCGGAATTACCACGGGTCCGAAAAAGTCCTCATTCCAGGGGAAGAGGGGTGACTGCGGATAAATATCCCTCCTGACCTCGTCTTTGGTCATTTTCATCTCAATCACATTGCTGATGAAGGAATACCTCTTCAGGTCATTGGCGGTTTTCGCTTCGGTCATCACAAAATACCCGCCATGAACCTTGTCATGTTCGGTTATATTATTTTGCCTGAATATCCTGTCATTGATCACTTCCGGGGTCATCACGTAGTACCTGTGTTCCATGTGGGCAGGATTCTGCAGTGCCTTGTTGTCAACATATACCTGGGCGTCGACCACTTTCAGGGAATCGCCCGGAAGACCCACGCATCGTTTTATATAATTTGTTTTCAGGTCGACGGGATGCTGAAGTTCCGGCGGATAGTTGAAGACCACCACATCATTTCTTTTCACATGGGATATACCGGGCAGGCGGTACATTGGCAATTGGATCCAGTCGAGGTAGGAAGGTATTTTCGTTCCCCAGATCACCTGGTGGGTCAGGGGTATTTGCAAAGGCGTTTCGGGGGTCCTTGCCCCATAGCTGATCTTGCTCACAAACAGAAAATCGCCGACCAGGAGGGACTTTTCCATGGAAGGGGTCGGGATGGTAAAGGCTTCGAGGAATAACCAGCGGATAATTGTAGCTGCAATGACGGCGAAAACGATGGCATCAACCCATTCCCGTACGGGGCCTTTCTTTTTTTTCTCTTTTGTCTCCCCATCCTCTTTTTTGCTGAAAATATTCCTCATGGATAAGTTTTGTTAAAATATAAGTGCCAAAATTAACGGATTGGCCTTAATGATATCCTAAATTTTTAAAAAATCATGCATTCCGAGAACACCTTGTTTACCCCGGATCCATTCAGCCACCTTCACGGCGCCTTCGGCAAAACCCTCCCGGCTGAAGGCTTCGTGCTTAATTTCAATGGCGTCATGTTCCGACTTCCAGGTGACGATATGGGTCCCGGGAACTTTGCCTTCCCGGACGGATTCGATGGGAATTTCCGAATCACTTCCAGCCTGGCCGCTTATCCATTTTTGTTTTGCTTTGATATGAGGTATCATTTTCTCGGCCAGCGTGATGGCAGTGCCGCTGGGAGCGTCTTTTTTCTCCGTATGATGGATTTCCGTAATTCCTAAATTATATCCCGGATGGTTGTCCATGATCCCGGCCACGATCTCACTGATCCTGAAGAATACATTGACGCCGACGCTGAAATTAGAAGCATAGAAAAATGTACCCTTCATTTCCATGCAGAGTTTTTCGATCTCGGGTTTTTTAGAGATCCAGCCGGTGGTGCCGGAGATCACAGGAACATGCTGTAAGAGGCAGGCCCTTATATTTTCATAAGCTGCCCCGGGGTGCGAGAATTCAATAGCAGCATCCGTATTGGAGGGAGAAAGCAATTTCAGGTCATCAGGATTATCAATATCGATTTTATAGCTTATGGAATGGTCTCTGGAAAGGGCAATCCGTTCAATTATTTTGCCCATTTTCCCATAACCGATCAGTGCGATTTTCATTTGATTTAATTGAAAGTTATAATTATTCCCATATTTACATTCCTTACCATGAACTGGTAATCATTGATCACCGGTCTGAATTCCAGGGTCAGGTTGGGCGATATGGTGAAGGTCGATAACTGGGCCTGCACCTGGGCATCCACTATTTGCATGAAATATAAACCGGCCATAAGGATCATCAGGAAATCCCTGTTGTGACGGTAATAATCCACCCCTTGTTTCAGGTGATCGACTGAAGCAATAGTTGCTATTGGATTGGATATATTGTTTTGTTTGTCGAAAAGGGCATTAAGGAACTGGTGATATTTATTGTTATTCCAGGCCAAATAATAACCCATCACCCCGGCCGTACCGTACAGGATGGGAAGTTTCCAGTAATTATGGTTATATACCTGGCCGAGTCCCGGAAGCGCTGCGGAGAAAAAGGTGGCAATTTCCGGCCGGTTCATTTCGGAAGAATCCACTTTAACGCTGGTTGAATTTTGTGCCATATTGGCCGAATCCATTGAAGGACCGATGATGAATGTGGAGTCTCCCGGGTTTACAGGATTATTCTCCTGGGCGAAGGAAGGCCGTGAATTTCCGGATATGATCAGAGCAATCAGCCCCAGGTATATCAACAGCCACCGGTATTTCATTATTTATTCAGAAGATCTAGAATTCTGTTCAGGTCCTCGAGTGAAAAATAAGGGATCCTGATCTCACCCTTATATCCTTTTTTATTCATGAGTTCAATTTTAGTGCCGAACTGTGAAGACAGGCGGCTCTGTATATGCTTCAGGTCGGGGGACAAATCCTCCGTTTCCCTTTTAGGCAGCTTTGCTTTTTTATTTTCAGTGATGAGTCTTGCCAGGGCTTCCACTTTCCTGACCGAAAGATCCTCCCTGACGATTTTCTGGAACAGGGCCAGTTGTGTATCGATGTTTTCAATATTGATTATTGCCCGTGCATGACCCATTGAGATCTTATCATCGCGGATGGCAGCCTGTATTTCCGGCGGGAGTTTCAGCAGGCGCAGGTAATTCGTTACGGTAGCCCTTTTTTTCCCGACACGGTCACCCAGCTCTTCCTGTTTCAAGCTGCATTCGCTGATCAGCCGCTGGTAACTTATGGCAATTTCCATGGAATTCAGGTTATCCCGCTGGATTTTTTCTATCAGGGCGAGTTCGAGCATTTGCTGGTCGTCGGCCTGGCGGACAAAGGCAGGAATGTTTTTCAGCCCCGCCTTGCGGCTTGCCTGCAGTCTTCGTTCTCCTGAAATGAGTTGGTATTCATTATGTGCCACCTTGCGAACGGTAATGGGCTGAATAATTCCCTGCACACGGATAGATTCCGCCAGTTCTTCCAGTGTTTCTTCATTGAAATTCTGGCGGGGCTGATAAGGATTTACCTTTATCTGTTCGATGGGAACTTCGAATACCGTTCCCTGGATCCCAGCCTGTTCCTGTTTTTTATCACCTTCAAATCCCGCATCATCCAGTAATGCGCTTAATCCCTTTCCCAGCACGTGTCTTTTTTTTATCGGTTTTTTTTCATCCATTTCAAACAGATTTTCGGAATCCGTTCTTTTCTATAATTTCATGAGCAAGGTTCAGGTAACTAATTGAACCCTTACTTTCGGCATCATAGATCAATGCCGGAAGTCCGAAACTCGGGCTTTCGCTGAGTTTGATATTACGCGGAATGATACTCTTGAATACCATTTGCTTGAAATGGGTCATCACCTCTTCTACGACCTGGTTCGATAAATTCAGCCTGACATCGTACATGGTCAGGAGAATTCCTTCAATTTCAAGGCTTGTATTCAACCGTTGCTGAATGATCTTGATGGTATTCAAAAGTTTTCCGAGCCCTTCAAGGGCGAAATATTCACACTGAACCGGAATGATAACCGAGTCGGCAGTGGTAAGTGCATTAATGGTAGTCAGGCCCAGCGACGGAGAACAATCAATGATAATAAAATCATAATCATCCTTAAGCGGCCGGATTGCATTCCTCATCTTTTCTTCCCGGTTTTCTATGTTCACCATTTCCACTTCCACGGCAACCAGGTCGATATGAGAGGGAAGAATTGAAAGAAAATCAAGGTTGGATTTCACGACGGCATCCCTTGTATCAATTTCACCCAGCATGCATTCATAAATACTCTTGTCAATCTCTTTTGGATTCAGGCCCAGCCCCGAAGTACTGTTGGCCTGAGGGTCCGCGTCTACGATCAGGGTTTTATATTCCAATGCCGCAAAACTCGCGGATAAATTTATCGCCGTTGTGGTTTTACCAACACCGCCTTTCTGGTTTGCTATTGCGATGATCCTTCCCATGAATCCGTAAAATTTACTTTAAGGCCCGAATTTATAATAAAGCGATTAATAAATGTAATAATATTTGATCAATCGACTCAAGGTTGACCGAACCGGTTTCCTGAAAACAGCCGGCAGGTATCAGGTTGATATTCCGTCGTTAAAAAGTATTCCGTGGAGCCGGAATACCCGGTGATCAAACACTACATTACCCGGAATATTGCAGCCCTGAAATATTTATTTTATGCATTACCGGTTATTCAGGACCGATTCTAAACTGCACACGTATCCTATTTACCCTTCTTTTTGCGGTTCTCTTCCGTGGTTTTCATTGCGTCCTCCAATCGTTCCTGGAATCGCGACTTCTTCTTTGTCGCATTTTTCTTTTTATTCTCTTCGAGGATGCGTTTGATCTTTTCGTCGTCTACAAATTTACGGATCAGAGCCTGCTGGCCGAAGGTTACCAGGTTGGATACGAAATAATAAAAACTCAGGGCAGCCGGGAAACTGTTCAGCACGAACATGAAGATCACCGGCATTACATACTGCATGGATTTCATCGGACCTGTTACCGTGCTCACCTGGCTGGTTGACCAGGTATAGAGAATGGTAGAAGCCGTCATAAGGATAGTGAACAGGCTCACATGGTCGCCATAGGCAGGAAGGCTGAAGGGAAGATGAAGTATGGAGTCATAGGTAGACAGGTCATCGGTCCAGAGGAAATGCTGCTGCCTCAGTTCAATGCTGTTCGGGAAGAAATAAAACATTGAAAAAAGGATAGGCATCTGCAACAGGACAGGTATGCAACCCGACAGGGGATTTATGCCCACCTGCTGGTACAATTTCATCTGTTCGCTCTGGGCTTTTTGCTGGTCCCCGCCAAACTGGGCCTTGATCGCGTCGAGCTGAGGCTTAAGCACTTTTGTCTTCGCCATGGAGACGTAAGAGTTATAGGAAAGCGGAAACAGCAATACCTTTACGATGATCACAAGAAGCATAATGATGATCCCGTAATTGGAAATATATTTTTCAAGCCAGTCGAAAATGGGAATGATCAGGAACTTGTTCACATATATTACCGGGGGCCAGCCCAGGTAAACATTCTTCGAAAAATCGGGTGCTATTTTTTTCAGGATCTGGTAGTCGTTGGGACCGAAGAAATAGCGAAAGCCCTGCTGGTAATCCGCAACCGGCATGGAAGTGCTGAATACCATATGCTTGACGACGCCGGTCTGACCGGTTGTATCCGTCAGGAAATAGGCCCCGTTAAAAGGTTTATCCCCGATGATGCCATTACAGAAGAATTTCTGTTTCAGCGAGATCCAGCCGATTGCACGGTTTTCGGTTTTTTCCAGCTTTGATAAGGCTGTTTCCTTCAGGTCATTGAATTTCCCGTCGGTAGTATAATAATTTATCGTGGTCTTCATCTGGCTGGTACGAAGGTCTTTCTCAGAATTCATGATATTCTGATCCCAGCTCACTGCGATGGTATTTCCTGTCAGGTCCCCTTCGAAGCCATTCAGTTTTGTATCCTGTGAAAATGCATAACCGCTTCCGGGAACCTTATATACGCGG
>JBJKSY010000064.1:0-18875 GCA_046703645.1 Cyclobacteriaceae bacterium | reverse complement strand
TATTCCTTGCCCTGTTAGTTGCATGGGCACCTACAGCCGCAGGCTCCACAAAGGCTCCTTCTTCCAGTGAAACTGAATCGGGTATGACTACCACCCTGTCTTCCGGAACAACGAAAAGCTCCTGCGCTGCTCCCGGCGCCTGAAATCCCTGCACTTTGAGGTTCTGACAGGCATTATAATGACCCTTCTTGCAGGGTCCGCATTGTCCGCATGTCAACTGTGGTCTTGCGGTAGCCTTCATTCCGGGCCTGACTTTCACGACATTTTTGCCTACCGCCTCGACAATGCCTGAATATTCATGTCCCTGTATGACCGGATATGGGGTTGCAGGATGTTTTCCATGATAAACATGAATATCCGATCCGCAAATCCCGATTTTCTTTATCCTGAGAAGTATTTCATTTTCTTTAAGGTTTCCGGGCTCCTGAACTTCATTAAATATTATTAGCCCGGGTTCTGTCATAACGGCCTGCCGCATAATTGTATTGATTTAATTAATTTTTTATAACCGGATCACAAAATATATTGAGAAATTGTATTAAAAGCCCAATTTTTATAGCACAATACTCATTCAAGTTGAAGCCGTAAAAAGACTATATATTCTCATCTGTTTTCCAGCTTGCTTAATTTTATTATGACCCTCTCGAATCCTGATTGACGTATTTCTTTTATAAAATTATTATATATGCCTGTGAAACGTACCGAGTTTTTCAGGTTGCCGAATATCTCTTCCTGGTCTAAAAAATATAAAGGATCCCCGGTTTTTGAGGCAATAGCATAATGAATTAATTTATCTTTATCAAGATCTATAATTTCATAATTATATATACCATTTCCATTTAATTCAAGGTAGTGGCACCAGGCCGCTATTATAAAGGTAGAAACTTCGATGGGTCCTCCCCTTTTCAGTTCTTCATTAAGAGTAGGCAGCAGGAATTTGGGCAGTTTTGCCGAGCTTTCAGAGCAGATACGGGAAAGATTATCTTTTATAGCAGCATTACCGAATCTTTGCAATAAATCCTTAATATATACATTGAGGTCAATTATTTCCAGAGATCCCAGAATTGGCAATACTTCTTCATTATAAAACCTTAATAATAATGATCTTATGATCTTGTCATTGACGCTTTCATTAATCGTATGATAGCCCATAAGCGTGCCGCATAAACCTAATAATGAATGACCGGCATTTAAAAGCCTGATTTTCATTTTTTCATATGGACTTACATCAAGTACAAATTGAACATTGGTTCTTTCCCATTCCGGTCGTCCGGCACGAAAATCGTCTTCAATCACCCATTGGACGAAGGGTTCACAGGGTACCGGCCAATCGTCATGAATTCCGGATAACAGTTCAAGTTCGGCAATATTCGACGTCGTAGTCCCGGGAGTGATCCTGTCGACCATGCTATTGGGAAAACTGACATTTGAGGATACCCATTCTTTCAGAGCGGGATCGGCTTCAGACAGGAATGCCAGCAGGGTTTTTTTTGCCATTTCGCCATTGTGCTGGATATTATCGCAGGAAAGAATTGTAAGGCCAGTCCCTCCCCTTTCAGATCGCAATCTCAAAGCACTGGTCAAATACCCGAAGACGGTCACGGGGAATTCCGGGTATAACAGATCATGCTGAATTCCCGGATCTTTGAAATTGAATTCACCGGTATATGGATCAAAATTATAACCTCCTTCAGTGATCGTCAGGGATATTATCCTGATATCGGGACCGGCCATTTTTTCAATGGCTTTTCCCGGATCACCGGGGGCATAGATCAATTCAACTATTGATCCGATTATTTCTGTTTCAACATTACCATCGGGATTCAGGATCATTAAGGTATAAAGACCATCCTGTGCCTTAAGGATATCATACATTTTTTTATCACCAGGTAACAGCCCTATTCCGCATATTCCCCAGTTTACGGCGCCCTGCTGTAAAATATAATTTGTATAAAAGGCTTCATGAGACCGGTGAAAATTACCTACCCCTATATGAACTATACCGGAAGAAATTTCAGCACGATTATAGCCGGGTAACTTTATCCTGTTTTTTAGAAGCTGCAATGAATCATTATTCAGCTTTATATAATTCGTACTCATCATTTTAATTTTAACAGTTCACCGTATTCAGCATCAAAAAGAATGGGAGTCCAATACCCGAGTGTCCGATTGATTTTACAGTCAATCCTTCTGGAATCTCTGCAGGAGCACTGCCAGGATAATGATCAATCCTTTGATCACCTGCTGAGAATATGAGGGGATCGTCATTAAGTTCATGATATTCCCGATCATTCCAAGAATAAAAACTCCCAGTAGTGTATTCAGTGCTGAACCTTTTCCGCCCATCAGGCTGGCCCCGCCGATTACCACGGCTGCTATTACATCCAGTTCCATTCCGATCCCTGACACAGGAGAGCCTACGGATGTTCTTGATGTATTTATGATACCTGCCAGAGCAGATAATCCGCCGGCAATGACATACACTGAAAACTTATATGCTGAAACTTTAATTCCCGATAGCCTGACCGCTTCTTCGTTACTGCCGACGGCAATCACCACCCTTCCGAATGCATGATAACGTAACAATACCGCTGTTATAATAAATACAAGGAACAGGATTATTGCCGGGTCAGGAAACCCCATGACGTTACCAGCTCCGAAAGATGCCAGAGCAGAAGCCCGGTCACTGATGATAACGGGTGCCCCTTTAGAAAAGATAAATCCCAGGCCCCTTACTATTGACATGAGCGCGAGGGTAACTATGAACGGGGCCATTTTATGGTAAGCGATAAAATATCCGGAGATAGTGCCTGCAAACATCCCGCAGGCCAGGGCAGCGATCACTGCAACAGGAAGAGGCATCCAGTAGGTAAACATGCCGCATAGTACGCCCGTCATGGCAACAACCGAGCCTACCGAAAGATCGATCCCACCTGTAAGTATAACCAGGAGCATTCCCATACTTATTATTCCCACGGGGGTAACCTGCCTGACAAGGTTAAACAGGTTGGCAGGAGTGAAAAACGCTTCCGAGGCAAAAGCGGACACCAGGAGCATTACCAGAAATATCACCAGGGTATTGTACTCCATTAACCACCTAACGGTTTTCTTTATTTTCATGCTTTAAAAAATTTATCTGAAGCTATTATTCCATAATGGTATTTGCCGTATCAGCAATATTTTATTTTCATAACAATCTTTGTTGGACATTATCCGTGCAAGCCGTGATCTTAATAACCCCCTTATTATTTTAGTTTTCACCCAATGCCAGTTTCAGTATTTTTTCTTCGGAAAAATCTTTTCGTACGATTTCTCCCCTGACCTGACCTTTAAACATGACCATAATCCGGTCACACAGGCCAATTAATTCTTCGGTATCCGATGAAACAACCAGAATAGCCGTTCCCCTTTCCGACAGTTCATTAATAAGCTTATAGATTTCAGCTTTGGCTCCCACATCGACTCCCCGTGTCGGTTCATCAATGATCAGAACTTCGCAATTCCTGTTCATCCACCTGGCCAGTACCACTTTCTGCTGGTTACCGCCGCTTAGGGTTGAAGCTTTCATTGCAGGGTCTGCGACTTTTATGGATAATCCCGAAATGAGTTCCAGATTTGCCCGTTTTTCTTTTTTTTGCCTGATGAATCCCCATCGCCCCGAAATTCCTGACAAACCGGGGAGGCTAATATTTTCTCCCACGGGCAATGATAAAATCAGTCCATCCCTTTTCCTGTCTTCAGGCACCATGCCCAGGCCCTGCCGGACCGATTGTACAGGAGAGGTGATATAGCATTTTTTCCCTTTCAGGAATATTACTCCATCATTACGTTTATCAGCGCCGAATATGGCTCTTACTGTTTCGGTTCTGCCGCTTCCCACCAATCCGGCGATTCCCAGGATCTCTCCCCGGTTTATTTTTAAATCCACTCCTTGTACCACCTTATCGGAAAATTTGATATGTTCAGCCCTGAGAGTTTCTTCCCCGATCCGGGCATTTCTTTCCGGGAACATTGTCCCCAGCGTCCTTCCAAGCATCTGTTCAATGAGCTTATCCTTATCGGTTTCCGATACATCAATGCCGGGTCCGGAAGTTCCGTCTTTCAGAACAGTTACCCTGTCTGCCAATTCGAATATTTCATCCAGGTTGTGAGTAATATAGATAAGGGAAACATTTTCACGCTTGAGACGGGCCAGCGTTTCAAATAGCTTCCTTATATCGGCGGGACCTAATGCGGCAGAAGGTTCATCGAGTATCAGGATCTTAACCTTTTCCGAAAGCGCCTTGGCAATTTCCACAACCTGCTGATGGGCTACAGACAGTTTTCTAACTTTTATAGAAGTATCGATCCGGAAGCCCAGGCTTTCTATCAGTCCGGCAGCATCCTGTCTAAGCCTTTTCCATTGAATCCACCGGCTGTCAATCCGGAGCCTGCTTAAAAATATATTTTCGGTGACAGACAGATCCGGTACCAGAGAAAATTCCTGGTAGATTATGCCAATGCCCAGCTTCTTGCTGTCATGTGTATTCCGGATAATAGCTTCCGAATTATCGATAATGATTTTTCCTGCATCTTTCATACATGCCCCTGACAGGATCTTCATCAAAGTAGATTTTCCAGCCCCGTTTTCCCCGGCGAGTGCATGAATTTCCCCCTGTTTCAGGTTAAAATTCACATTTTTCAGGGCAGTTATACCGCCGAACGATTTAGAAATATTTATCAGTTCAGCTCGGTATGCTACTTCCATAAACGAAATATTTGAACAGGGTCCAATTTAAAACAAGGCATTGGGATCATAATACCGGTCCACATTTTCTTTGGAAATAAGAACTGCCGGTGTATGCATGATCTTATCAACAGGCATTCCATTCAGGTATTTCACCACAGATTCCACCACCAGCCGGGCAAGTTCCCGGGGACTGTTAAGCGCTGTAGCGCCAAAATTGCCTTTCATGATCAGTTGGCAAGCTTCTTTCTGACCGTCATATCCTACCACGGTGATCTGTCCAGCTTTCCCTGATTCCTCAATTGCTTTTAATGCACCCATACCCATTGCATCATTTTCAGCAACAAGCAGGTTAATATCAGGGTGAGCGGTAAGAATATCCTCCATTGCCTCCATACCACCAAGCAATGTCCAGTTCCCCCAGCCCTGCGCCACAATATTCAGGCTGGAACTACCCTGTGTCCGGAGCTGGGTCTCAACAAAACCTTCGATGAATCCTAATCTTTTGGCCTGACCTACCGGGTTTCCCTGGCTTCCGCTGATCAGTGCAACTTTAATATTAGCATTACCCATCTTGTTGACCGCCCATTCCCCGAGCAACATCCCGTTGCCTTCATTCGAGGCCTGTATGCTGGTAATATAATTTGCCGAAGGATCGATCTGGCTGTCGACTATAAAAACAGGAACTCCGGAGCGCGCAGCGGCATTTACTGCAGGTACCAGGGCTTTATGATCCAATGGATTCAGGATCAGGATTTTGACTCCGGAGGCAATCAGATCTTCCATGGAGGTGATCTGTTTGATAATATCATCCTGGCCGTCAGCCATTACAAATTTCATCCCGTACCCTTCTGAATATTTTTTTATATACCTGGAAAGCACTGCATAAAATGGGGCATTCAATGAAGGCGTACAATATCCAATCTTGAAATTCGATAAATCGATCTTGCTTTTCAGCGTATCCGTGATAGTTTGCGCCTCATTGGATATTGAGGATTGCTTACCCGCATTACAAGCTGCCAATAATCCCAGGCAGCATGACCAGAACAATAAATCCAAAACCAGGGATCGAATTTGTTTCATACCGAAGCTCAGAAGATTATTTCTACAAGGTATAAAAAAATTTTTGATGTTATTCTAACAGGAAATATTTACAAGCTGATCCCCTGGAGACAGATAACGAAAGTATCAGAGGGTAATGCTTTGGAATTGTGAAATTGAAAAAATCCTTTAAAAATATGTGAAGCCGGTGACCGTCAGACTAACTGTTTTCCAGAAGCACATTCATCAGGTATCTTTTATTTGCCACTCCCGATTGTCTCCATACCGGAACACCGTTTTTAAATAAAATCAGGGTGGGTACGCCGGTTACCTGGAACCGGTTGCTTATTGCCTGGTTCCGGTCCACATCGATCTTTATGATCTTAACCCTTTCACCGATTTCTCCGGCAATTTCTCTGAGAATTGGCGCCTGCATTTTACAGGGTCCGCACCATTCCGCATGAAAATCCACGAGTACCGGCTTTTCGCCATTAATTATTATATCAAAATTACCTTTCATATCATGCAATATTTTTATGATAATTAATCCGCCATTTCTTAATCAATTCTTTGTCGACTGGTGTAAGTTTTTCCGGAAGCTTCACCATGATCGTCACATAGAGATCTCCGAATTTTTCCGGATGATCATATAGCGGCATTCCCTTCCCTTTCAGCCGCAGTTGAGTCCCGTTCTGTGTCCCTTCTTTAATCTTAATTGAAACCTTACCGGACGGCACATCAATGATGTGATTTCCCCCCAGCAAAGCAGTGAACAGGTCAACGGCTTCTTCCTTAAAGATATCATTCCCCCGGATGGCAATATTTTTTTCCGGAATAATATGAAAGGACAGGTAAAGGTTGCCAGCTTTCCCTCCCGCTCCTTTTTCTCCCCTGTCCCGGATCCTTAATTTCAGCCCTTCATAAGCCCCCGGTTTTATTTTAACCCGTATTTTTTCGCCGCCGAGGTCAATTATTCTTTCAGTGCCCAGGTATGCTTCCTTCAATGAAATATTAATTTCACCGGAAAGGTCATTCCCGGGTTGCCCGGTATCAAAATGCCCGTTAGAATGGAATTGATCAAATACATTTCTTCCTGATGCGCTCTTGCCAAAAAATGCCTCAAAAAAGTCCGAAAATCCGGATGACTTCTCATTAAAAAATCCTGAAGGGTCTCCCTGAAACTCATAATAATATTGCCCTCCGTAAGCATTCCTGTTTCCCGCAGATCTTCTTCCGAATGCTTCTCCAAAATCAGTATCCCTGTATTGATTCCAATTGGAACCAAGCCGGTCATATTTTATCCGTTTGTCAACATCCCCCAGCACCTCATAGGCTTCATTGATCTCCTTAAATTTTTCTTCAGCCGATTTATTGCCCGGATTTTTATCGGGATGAAATTTTACAGCCAGTTTCCTATATGATTTTTTAATTTCATCAGCACTGGCTTTTTTATTGATTCCCAGTATCTTATAATAGTCTTTATATTCCATATTATACTTTATCCGGCATATTCTTTAACCTACAGGTTATGAGGATACCTTGCATTTAATCCGTCCTAACTATGCAGGTTCTTAAGATATTCCCGATGGATATCATTCAAAAGACATTCCAATATGAATTATGGATTTATTCAGGTCAAATTGACATATTAATACGTGAGGGAAAACTTCAAATCCGTCAAATTGACTATACGGCCTGGATTTTCATATTCTTTGATTTTTATGAATATCTGAGGATATTTATCGGTTAATTAATTCCCGAGGAATGATGAAGTCCCTTTATCTATTACTTCTTACAACCGGCTTTACCTTATTGATAGCACCTTCCTTTGCCCAGACTGATAATAGTATTGAAGGAACCTGGAAGGGATTCATTACTGTTCCCTTAGGCAATTCATTAGCGGCTGAATTTCATTTTATACAGGCAGGTGTTGAAACGAAAGGAGATTTAAAGACCAGGAACCTCAATGGAAAGGATTCAAGTGACATTGAAATTGCGGGTGTTAAAATAAATGGCATTTACCATTTCAAGGAGACAAGGTTTATTTATAAAATGGGTATTGCATGCTTGTCGGTATTTGACCTGAAATTAATCTCCAATAATGATAAAGAAAATCTGGAAGGCAGGTGGCACGGAACCTGGGCCCTTAATACCTGCCCTGCAGCATGGTCCGGCAAAATCTCCCTTACACGAACAAAAGAGCCCGGGGCTGAAACCGTGGCGACACAGGTTCCTGAGACTCCTGCAACATCAGGCAATGAACCATCACGTGATACCCAACCGGTAGAAAAAGTTCAGCAAAATGATGAAGATGGTACTGCCCTGGTACAGGCCCTGAGCCAGAGAAAATATTACGCCTTAATAATAGGGATTGACAATTACCAGGATAAGAACATTCCTCATCTTGACGATCCTGTGCAGGATGCTACCAATCTGAAAAAAGTTCTGACTACCTATTATACTTTCGATCCCAGGTACATTACATTCCTGGCAAATCCTACCAGAACGGAAATCATCAATGCCTTCGATAAATTAAGCAAAGAAATTACTGATACCGATCAGTTGCTGATATTTTATGCAGGTCATGGCGTATGGGACGATCAACTGAACCAGGGTTACTGGCTTCCTTCCGATGCTTCACTTGATTCTAAAGCCCAATGGTTGTCAAACGGCACGATTCGTGACTATATCGGGGGAATAAAATCAAAACATACATTACTGGTGACTGATGCCTGCTTCAGCGGAAGCATATTCAAGGTACGTGGTGTGGATTTTGTCAACAGCAAGGCCATACTGGAAATGTATAAATTGCCCAGCAGGAAAGCCATGACCAGCGGTGCGCTGAAAACTGTTCCGGATAAAAGTGTATTCGTAAAATACCTTATCAAAGACCTGATCAACAATGATCAGCCGCTGCTATCTGCCGAACAGCTATTCCAGACTTTCAAGGTTGCCGTCATCAATAACAGCCCCAATGGCCAGGTACCCCAGTTCGGCCCTATCGCCGAGGCCGGTGATGAAGGCGGGGACTTCATTTTTCTCAAGAAAGGAGCCGGTAAATAGTAAAATGAATATGCCGGTTGTGTAAATTGATCCTGAGATCCGCCTTCGATATTATTGCACCATGATATTTTTCCCGGGATTGAAATAATATTTTTATCTTACCTCTTAAATTCAAATTTATGAAGATCAGAAATTTTGAATTATTCAAGGTTCCGCCCCGCTGGTTATTCCTTAAAATCGTTACAGACGACAATATAACTGGCTGGGGAGAACCTGTGATTGAAGGCAGGGCTGAAACAGTTAAGACGGCCGTAGAAGAGCTGATGGAATACCTGGTCAATAAAGACCCGCTGCTGATTGAAGATCACTGGAATGTTTTATACAGGGGTGGCTTTTACCGCGGCGGGCCCGTTCTCATGAGTGCCATTGCTGGAATCGACCAGGCCCTTTGGGATATTAAAGGGAAATTTCACGGGTCCCCTGTTCATGCGCTTATGGGCGGAAAAGTAAGGGACAAGGTAAGGGTTTATTCCTGGATCGGGGGTGACAGGCCTGATGATCTTGTTGAACAGGCAAAAAAAATGCGGGAAATGGGATTCAGCGCCGTTAAATTCAATGCGGTGAATGAGCTGCAGTTCGTGGATTCCTATTCCAGGATTGATGAGGTTGTCGAACGTGTTGGTTCACTCAGGGAAAGCCTTGGAAACGACTTTGATATTGGAATAGATTTCCATGGAAGGGTTCACCGCCCCATGGCTAAATATATGGTTAAGGCTTTGGAACCCTATCATCCATTATTTATTGAAGAACCGGTGCTGCCGGAAAACAATGAAGCATTAAGGGAGATCAAAAATCATACTTCAATACCGATTGCCACGGGAGAAAGAATGTTTTCAAGGTGGCATTTCAGGGAACTGTTCAAGGAAGGACTTGCTGATATAATTCAGCCGGATGTTTCACACGCGGGTGGAATTACCGAATGTAAAAAAATTGCCTCCATGGCAGAAGCCTATGATATAGCCCTGGCTCCCCATTGCCCGCTTGGACCGATAGCCCTGGCATCCTGCCTTCAGATCGATGCGACCTGCTATAATGCTTTTATCCAGGAGCAAAGTATCGGTATCCATTACAATCAGGGAAATGAGGTGACCGATTATATCGAAAACCCCGAGGTATTCAGGTTCGCACAGGGATTTGTCGACATTCCTTCAGGGCAAGGGCTGGGAATCCGGATCAATGAAGATTATGTGCGGAAAATGTCAGCCATAGGACACCAATGGAGAAACCCGCTCTGGAGGCATAAAGACGGAAGTGTTTCGGAATGGTAGCTTCCTGTTAAACATACCTTTTATTCAGTGCCGATATAAATCCATTAAAAAGAAATGCTTTCCTGTCCGAATTATCCGGATCCAGGCGTAGGATATTCAATAGGCATAATGATGAAATTTTCATAACGAAACTTTCGGAATATTGGCATCCTGTAAACAGTTAATGTACCGTGCATTTCTGAAAAATTATTTTATGATTTTTATGTAACCTATTGATTATAAATCAGTCTAATATTAAATAAAGCTGATTGTACAGCATTTATTCAATCGTTAACAGGTTATGTTTTGTATCAATTTTTATTTAATCTGCTTTTGCAGCTTTTGGCTTTGAATTTATCTCTTTAGTAAAACATATTACCCAACAACTACTTTAAGCCCCGGGCAAGGGCAATAAATGCTTTAATTTTTATACACCATGGTCAAAAACTATATCCAGACAGCGCTTCGGAATTTATATAAAAACCGGATCTATTCAATAATCAATATTACCGGATTAGCCATCGGAATAACCTGCAGTCTGCTGATTCTTCTCTGGGTTCACGATGAACTTTCATTCGACAAGTTCATGCCCAAATACGGGAGAATATTCCAGGTCTGGGTCAACGGTACCTTCGACAAAAAGATCAATTCATGGAAATCCGTTCCACTTCCAACCTACGAAGCAATGAAAACTGCAGATGCACATATTATCAATTCTGCCGTTTCAGATTGGGGAGGCGATCATCTCCTTACTGTCAATGAAAAAAAGTTAATTAAAAAAGGATATTATGTCAGCCACGAATTCCTGAACATCTTTGAATTCCCATTGATCTTCGGTGATCCGTCAACAGTACTTAACGATCCGTCATCCATAGTAATTACTGAGAAAACAGCACATGATCTTTTTGGAGATGAAGACCCTGTTAACAAGGTTATCAGGGTTGATGACCGGGGAGACCTTAAGGTATCCGGCGTATTAAAGAATGTACCCGAGAATTCAAGTTTTCAATTCGATTTTCTTTTGCCTTATAAATACTGGCGTTCCGTAGTCCCCTGGGTAACAGATAATGAAAACAATTGGGGAAATTATTCATTCCAGGTTTATGTAGAGCTATCGGATCCAGCCTATATGCCTGCAGTGGAAAAAGCAATCTTACCTATGTTAAAGGATCACGGGCAAACCGATTTTAAATCGGAATTCTTTCTTTATCCCATGGTTCACTGGCGACTCTTTTCCAATTTTGAAAACGGGATTGAAAAGGGAGGACTAAATGATTTTGTTAAATTGTTCAGTCTAATTGCCGTTTTTATTCTTGTCATTGCTTGTATTAATTTCATGAACCTGTCTACGGCCCGGTCTACCGGCAGGGCCCGGGAGGTCGGGATCCGTAAAGCCATGGGTTCAAGGCGGCATCACCTGATCTTCCAGTTTATTACCGAATCCATGATCATTACTATTTTTGCATTTTTGCTGGCTGTTTTGCTCACGGTTCTTGTCTTACCTGGCTACAACAACCTGGTTGAAAAAAAGCTTACCCTGGATCTGAGTTCGCCGGAGTTCTGGGCTATATCCTGTTCCATTATTTTCCTTACCGGAATCATTTCGGGCAGCTACCCTGCATTTTATTTGTCCTCATTTCAGCCTGTTCGGGTTTTAAAAGGCAAGATCCTGGAAGGAAAGCGCGCCAGTCTTCCGAGGAAGTTGCTGGTTATATGCCAGTTCAGCTTCTCCTTTCTGCTGATCGCCGGTACATTCGTAATTTTCAAGCAGATACAGCTCGCAAAAAACAGGACACTGGGATACCGTCAGAATAACCTGATCACAATTCAACAAAACGATGGTTTGAGAAAAAATTATGAAGTTATAAAAAATGAGCTGCTTAGAACCGGAGTTGTTGAGGGCGTCACGGTATCCAACAGCCCGATAACCGAGATTCATTCCAATAACTTCCTCGGCTGGCCTGGAAAGCCGGATGATCAGAAGGTCATTTTCACGACCATCACCACAGAATACGATTATCTCAGCACCATGGGCATCAGGCTGCTGATGGGGCGTGATTTTTCCAGGGATTTTCCCAGCGATTCTTCAGGCATTATCATCAATAAAGCTGCTCTTGATCTAATGAATCTTAAAGACCCTATCGGCACACAACTGGATCTTTGGGGCGGTAAAAGAACGCTTATCGGAGTGGTTGACAATGTTCTTATGGGATCCCCCTTCCAGGAAATCAAGCCTCTGTTCATTATAAAAGATAACTGGCCTGGATATATCACGGTCCGCATTGGCGATCAGAAGGATCTGCAGGTGTCATTAAAAATAATAAAAACCGTTTTTGAAAAATACAATACTTCTTATCCCTTCGATTATAAGTTTGCCGATCTGGAGTTTGGTAAAAAGTTCAAGATCATTAACATGACCAGCCATCTCGTGAACCTGTTCGCAATTCTTGCCATCCTGATCACTGGTCTGGGATTACTGGGGCTTGCAGCATTCACTGCAGAGCAGCGCACAAAGGAAATAGGTATCCGCAAGGTTATGGGCGCATCCGTGGTAAATATAATCACAATGATGTCTACCGATTTTACAAAGCTGGTATTGATTTCATTTATTATCTCTGCACCGGCATCTTGGTGGTTACTGAAATTATATTTAAAGCAATACCCTATCCATATCGACCTTGATGCAGGAATTTTTCTAATGACAGGCATGGTTGTACTTTTATTTTCATTGTTTATCGTTATCACGCAAAGCCTGCGTGCATCGCGTGCTAACCCTGCCCTGACATTAAGAGAGGAATAATACCTTATTTACCGATAGGGTATATGCCATTTAAAAAAAACTTACCGATTTTCGGAGAGAAAGATATTTAACAAGGACAGGATTGAAAACTATATAACTGCTGAATAACGGGAAAATTAAATAGCAGCTAAAAGCTTGAACGGGAACAGGAATATTGCACCTATAATTTTAAATATTATCGCCAGTGTAAATCCAAGTATCTGGAATGGTAATAGAATTATCCATGCGAAGAAAAGGAAGAAAAAAAGCCCTATTGCCAATGGCCAGCACATGCTGAACAAAATAAAGAAAAGGATCAGTGCAATTATAAATTTCATATATCTGTCAATTTCAAATAATAGTATCAAAATTTAAACCAAAAACATAACGGTCTGATAATGAGATTCTATTAAAATTTTCAATTTACGAAACTGTTTTATTTCCGAACATACCCCTGTCCGGAAAGGTACAGGAATGAAAATAACCAATATAGGTTTCAGGTCCGGTTATCCTATTGGAAATTCGCGAATCTTTTTAAATAAAACGTATATACACTGCCAAAAAAAATTCAGAAAAAAGGAACAAATGAATTCCTTCCTGCTAGAATCCCAAAATTTATAATCAGGCAAAATTGTTTATCAGGGCTTAATCCTGATAGAAATTTTATCTGTCTCTTCCTGTCTTGGTTCTGATTACGATCACACCGGCGGCTCCCCTGATCCCGTAAGCACTTGTGGAAGCAACATCTTTTAAAACGGTTATGGATTTAATATCGTTAACTGCCACCATAGATGCAACCTGGGAATATTCATTTCCAACAGGAGTACCATCCACTACAAATAAAGGACGATCGCTGCCCGGTTGTATGGAAAATGAATTCCTGACAAGGATCGTAGGATTGTTTTCAGTCCCGCTTACCTGTACTCCCGGTACCCGCCTCAGATATTCGAGAAGAGTCTGGGGTACGTCTGTCTGAGCTGTAGACGTGGCATTTGTATTTGAGTTTCTGTTTACTTTGCCTCCGTTAGTAGCCTGATTATTGACGGCGCATGCAGAAACTAAAAACAAGGCAATAATGGTCATGGAGAAGATTAGCTTTTTCATAAAAATTAACTTTTCATTAGATATAGTAGAAAATCAGTCAGTTCCACTCAATATAACGAAATCCTTGTCCTGCGGTTTAACCTATCCGGTAAACCAAGACATTTAAGATTGAACCTGGACCGAAAAAAGCAAGGAGAAAATCTCATCCGGATAAACCCGGTTCATACCTACTTCCCTGCTATTCTCATTCATTCCTGTACTGCACCGATTAATAATAATGATTCCTCCTTTTATGAGAATAGTATTTATAAGCACCTTGAAAAGATTAATACCGGTTTTCACAAAACAGTTAGTGTCCTGTATCATAAGAATATCAGGTTGATAATTTTCCATTAAAATGATCAGGAATTCCGGTGAATCTGGTTTGATAATATTCTTCCAACTTTCATGCAAACTCATAATTTATTGAGATTGCAACTATTGAATATATGAAAAAATCATAACAAATCCTCTTACCAGGGAATACTTATATCGAAATTATTAGACTTCAATAGGAATGACCCTAATATGCTTCACGATGCAATGCTTTTTTGAAGAATTCACCTTCACCGGTAAGATCATAATTCCATGATTTTAACATGGCAGGTCCCCATTCGGGGTCAAAAACCCAGCAAATCCATGAAATTCCTTTTCCTTCCAGATATTTAATGATCCTGGGAGGATAATCATCTGCCTGAACTTTTTCACCGGGTTTTAAATCAAAGCCAAACTCAGTCGCTACAACCGGGTACCGGCCGGCAGCAAAACCGAAGTCCTCATCCCATTTCGGTTCCCAGGGCTGACTGCGTTTAAAGGCATAGGGATGTGTAACATAAGCAATTCCCTCGGCATTCACCGGGTCATCATGGAGGGGTGTAAGATCATATGCCCAATCCAGTCCTGCAACCAGGGGAATGGTTTCTTTATCATAAGCTCTTATAAGCCGGATAATGTCTTCATTGATCAGCTTCCATGCATGCCAGGACATGCTGCCGAGCTTTCCGTTATAAACAGTCGGCTCATTGAATATTTCGTAAAATGCTACTGTATTATTGCCGGCAAAATGCCCTGAAATGGTCCGCCAGAAATCATAAGTTTCCCTTTTCGTTGTATTATACATGGGATCCTGGAACATTTCCATTCGGAGATTTCCGATCGAATGCCAGTCAATATCAACATACATTTTTAATTCCGTACACCAGGAAACCGCTGAATCCAGGAGGACAAGATACTTACCTGGTGTTCGCTCTCTCCAGGCAACAGGATGAACGGGAATACGAACGATCATGGCTCCCATTTCCCTGACCTGCTGAAAAAGCCCTTTGTTCCAATGTCCTTCATGCTCTATTTTATCAGGATCGGCGATTGCAAGTCCGCGAAATAAAACAGTATCTCCATTGGAATTGACGAACTTGTTCCCTTTGACCATAATGAGCGGAAGCCTCTTGAATTCGGATTTATCAGGTTTGACATGAGGATAACTGTCTTTCCACCAGGCATGATAGTTACTCTCATTATTTCGCTGCTGGCCATATGCCGGGAACAAAATCCGGCAGAAAAAAATGCATGCCAGCAGAAAGCAGAATTTCTGCAATGCTCTCATTATTAAAAAATTGAGTGTCTATTTAACCCCCGGGTTACTCATAAATGCAATGTGTTTGCTGTCAGGAGACCATGATGCCACATTAATGGTTCCCTGGCCGCCGTAAAGGTAAGCTATTACTTTCGGCGCTCCACCTGAAACCGGCATCAGCCTTAGCATAACCCTTTTATATGCGGGGTGGTCATTGGGCTGGATCGTATAGGGGAATGATATAAAGACAATCCATTTCCCATCAGGTGAAATATGCGGGAACCAGTCATTGTACCCGTCGAATGTAAGCTGCTCCATGTCGCTTCCATCGGGCTTCATTCTCCAGATCTGCATCGTACCTGTCATGCTTCCGTTAAAATAAATGTATTTCCCATCGGGTGATGATTCGGGTCCGTCTACATGATGTCCCTTGTTGAATGTAAGCTGAACTTCCTTGCCGCCATTTATGTCTGATCTGTATATATGATATACCGTTGTATCACGTTGCGCCACATAATAAACACTCTTGTTATCCGCTGACCAGCCATGAAAATAAGATGGGGTTCCTTCGGTGATCAGTTTCGGAGTCCCTCCTGCCAGCGGCATTACATATACTGTCGATCCCCCCCCTTTCAATCCGGGCCGTGAGCTGCTTACTGCCAGCATTTTCCCGTCAAAGGATATTCCATGATCATTGTTCATTCTTTCAAGCCCTCCGGCATTGTGTTCGACAATAGTTCCTCCATTTACCGGAATTTCATAGAGGTGACCTCCCTGATTGAAAAGAAGTTTTTTACCATCTGGCATCCAGTTCGGAGCCTCAAAACCTTTTTCGGACTCGTAAATTACCTTTCTTTTTCCGTCGAAAACATTCATGACTTCCAGCCGTGAAGCCAGGTAACCCTGCGTGTACAGATTATAGCCCGGGTCAACGGGTTTATCGATTCTGACATTCCATACATGGGCAGTTTCACTTACGCTGTCATTATGGGAACATATAAAGATCCCGGCCAGTACATCATCCGGCATGTCATCAAGTTCTTTGGATCCAACTTCCTGTAAAGGTTCACCCCAATGGGCAACCCGCATTATAAAGGTCTTGCCGCTTCTCTCTAATTGAATTATCTGAGCATTTTCCTTTGGAAACCGGATCTCATCCTGTGGATCTCGCATTTCCATTCCTTTTTTCATCCGCCATTGAAGAACCGTTAACCCGTTTCCATGGTAAACGGCGCTCATATGAACGGCGTCAGGATCTGTGGAAGCCCGTACCATCCATCCTAATTTACGGTGAGCTTCAACACCTTTACCGACAAATTCGAACTGGGCGGTCAGAATAAAATCACCCTTGATTTTGCTGAAGGCATACTGAAATTCATCACGGGCAAACCAAATATTGTAACCGCTGCCATTCAGGGTATAGGTTTGTGTGTTTTCATCATAAGTGGTTGAACCGGCAATTTTAGGATTTCCTATATCCATATGATCCGAGAAAATTCCAACCGGGTGTTGTGCATAGGAAAAGCTGAAAATCAGGATACCGAGTACAGATAAAAATATTTTCATAGAGTTTAAAATTAAATGAGTAGGGTATTTCTTCAATCTTTAAATAAAATAACCCTTTAATTTAACAAAAATGAAGTTGGAGAGATAATCCTTGTATAATTAATTGTCATTTTCTCATTGAAATCCTCAAAATTTCCCGGTTAGAATCCTTTTAATGAAGTATCAGATAAAAAGTTCAAGGTTAACAAGGTTCAATTTCTCCGGGGTATCAGGCATAGGCGGTGGGGATCAAAAAACAAAAACAGGTTTATTCAAATGTTATGAATGGTTAAAATGACTGTGCCCGAAGGATAATTCAATTTACCGAAACTATATTTGTTGCTTATTGAAACCGATTGAGACCGATTATTGCCTTTAGCGGGCTTATGCTCCTGTCGATTACCCTGTTCGCCCAGCAACCGCCGGCAACGAAAAATATTGAATTTTTAAAGCAACTCCATTCCGATACCTCCTATATGAAGGAAAGAGAAAAAATTATCCGGGAATATACAGGCGTTTCACCCGGACGATGGGGTGAATTTGTAAAAGGCGTAAATGAAGATATCAGGGCTAACGGTAAGATCGTGGCACTTACTTTTGACGCCTGCGGAGGTCCTCACAGTAATAAATTTGACACGGCCATAATCAATTATCTAAAGAAGGAAAATATACCCGCGACCATTTTTGTCACCGGACGATGGATCGACGATAATTATCCCGCATTCGTAAGATTAAGCAAAGAACCGCTTTTTGAAATTGAAAATCACGGGTTAAACCATCGCCCCTGTTCGCTTGACGGGCAAAGCGCATATGGAATTAAAGGAACAGCGGGGCCTGGTGAAGCTTTTGATGAAATTGAAGCCAACGAAAGAAAGATCGAGCAAATAACCGGCCGGAGGCCACTTTTTTACAGGACAGGAACAGCATATATAAACGAAGCCTGTACCAGGCTCGCAGCAGAACTTAATGTAAAGGTGATCAGTTACGATGTTCTTTCAGGGGATGCAATACCTTATACGGCCATAGCTGTGATTACGAGAAATGTTCTGACGCATATAAAACCGGGAGCGATTGTCATTTTTCACATCAACCACCCGGAATGGAATACGTATGAATCCCTTTTAAAAATCATTCCGGCTCTTAAAAAATCAGGGTATTCATTTGCAAGGCTTGAAACCTACCCGGTAATAGAAAAGGAAACCATTACTCACAGGTAATAGTTTCCTTTTTTCTATAAAATATTGTTAATCAATAAGTTATTTCTCAATACCCAGCAGTTCCACATCAAAGATCAGTGTGGAATAGGGTTCGATCACGCCCTGTGATCCCTGGGCGCCATAGGCTAGTTCAGAAGGTACAAATATCCGCCATTTGGAACCTACCGGCATAAGCTGGATAGCTTCCTGCCAACCCGGAATTACCTGGTTCAAGGGGAATGTGACGGGTTTTCCTCTTTGGACGGAACTGTCGAATACCTTGCCGTCTATTGTTGACCCGGTATAATGAACTTTCACCTTGTCCGTAAGAAGAGGTTTTTGTCCTGATCCCTTTTTCAGGATCATATACTGGAGGCCGTCCGGAAGAGTGACCACTCCCTCTTTTGCTTTATTCTGTTCAAGAAAATCCTCATTCTTTTGTTTCTGGTCCTTATATTTTTCAGCCTGAAGATTTTCGGAATAAGTATAAAGATCTTCTGTGATGCCTGTTCATTGATCAAAGTGGTGTTGCCTTTAAAAACATCCTTGAATGCAGCGGCTATTGCATCCGGGTTGACATCCTTGATTCCCTGAGATTTTTCAATATTTGCAAGATACATTC